>JAABSR010000140.1 GCA_011390245.1 Campylobacterales bacterium | reverse complement strand
TCTTTTAGCTCACATGAAGCCGAAGAGATGGCAAAAGAGGGGAGTAGAGATAGAAGAGATGGCAAAAGAGATAGTCTAGCAGCTAAGATAATTTTAGAGAGATGGTTGTGTAATAAATTAAAAGTAAAATGAGATAAATAAGGAGTTTATGATATGAAAAAAGTTGTAGTTTTAGGCGGAGGCTATGCAGGCGTTAGTGCAGTGCTAGAGCTCTCCAAAAGAGAAGATATTGAGATTTTATTGGTTGATAAGCATAGCTATCACAACCTACAGCCTGAGATTTATGACTTTATAGCAAATAAGTGCGATGCTGCTGATGTGACAGTTGATCTCATAACATTCTGCAAAGGGGTTGGCAAAAACCTCTCTTTTGCATGTAGAAGAGTTGTAAATATAGATTTTGATAAAAATGAGATATATACTGAAGAGAAAGATACCATTATGTATGATTATCTAATCATCGCGGTTGGGTCAAGGACATTTTTCCCTCAGCAAATAAGCGGACTTGATAGGACAAATGATCTCAAGAAGCTTCATAAAGCACTATCTTTCAAGCAGCATTTTGAGTTAGAGATGTTTAAGAAGATGGATAATGAGGCAAAAAAATGTGAAGAGCTATCCATAGTCGTAGTGGGTGGGGGTCTAAGTGGTGTAGAGATAGCCGCCGAGATGGCCTATTATGCTGACTATTTTCTCAAAAAAGGTCTTTTTGCCTGTGAGTATATGAATATCCACTTAATAAGCGATCAAAAAACTATCCTTCCTGGTATGGATCCATATCTTATAGAGGTAGCCACAGAGAGACTAAAAGAGCTAAATGTAGATATCATCTCAGGCAAAAGGATGGAGAGTGCTGATAAGGAGCATATCTATTTAGATGATGGAAGTAGTATTAGATACTCTTTTTGTATATTTGCAGGAGGTATTGAGGCCGCAAATTTGACAAATAGATTGAATGTTGAGAAAAACATGAAAGGTCAAATTTTATGTGATGAGTTTGCTAGGATTTTAAATAGAGATAATGCATTTGCAGCTGGAGATTGTATGGAGGCAAGAGATAGCGAGGGCAACCTCCAGCCTGCAACTGTGCAGATATCAATACAGAGTGCAAAATATGCAGCGATAAACATAATAAATCTTATTGATGGTAAACCTTTAAGAAAATATGAGGTAAAAAACCCAGGTGTGGTCATAGCACTTGGCGGAAAGTTTGCTGTAGGTATGGTAGGGAAGTCTATCAAGGTTTCGGGCTTTTTTGCTTATGTGATGAAAAATCTAATATTTTTGAAGTATAGATACCCACTAATTAAAATCTCAAAAAAAGGGTATAAAGAGCTAAATGCAAGATAGCATCTCTTTATCTGAAATTTAATACAATTTGGCTCTAGAGCTATAAAGAAATGAGGGAATATAATGTTTGAAACAGTTATTGGGCTAGAGGTCCATGTTCAGTTAAATACTAAAACCAAAATATTTTGCAGTTGCCCAACAAGCTTTGGGCATGAGCCAAACACAAACACATGTCCAACATGTTTGGCATTGCCAGGTGCATTGCCTGTGCTAAATAAAGAGGCGGTTAAGAAGGCTATTAGCTTTGGAGTAGCCGTAGAATCCAAAATCAATCAAAACTCCATATTCGCTAGAAAAAACTACTTCTATCCAGATCTCCCTAAGGCATATCAGATAAGTCAATTTGAGATACCTATAGTTGAGGGTGGTTTTTTGATTTTAGATATGGAAGATGGCAGCCATAAGAGAGTAGGAATCACAAGAGCACACTTAGAAGAGGATGCCGGGAAAAATATGCATGCAGATGGAGAAAGCAGGGTTGATCTAAACAGAGCATGTACTCCACTTCTTGAGATTGTAAGTGAGCCTGATATGAGAAATAGCAATGAAGCGATCGCTTATCTAAAAAAGCTACACGCCATAGTCAGGTATTTAGGGATAAGTGATGCAAATATGCAAGAAGGCTCATTTAGATGTGATGCAAATGTCTCTATTCGCCCAAAAGGGGATGAGAAGCTCTATACTAGGGTTGAGATAAAAAATCTAAACTCTTTTAAGTTTATCCAAAAAGCTATCGAATATGAGGTCGCTAGGCAGGTAGAGGCGTGGCAAGATGGAGTTTATGAGAGAGATGTTTATCAAGAGACTAGGCTTTTTGATACAAATAAAGGCGAAACTAGAAGCATGAGAGGAAAAGAGGAATCAGCTGATTATAGATATTTTCCAGATCCTGATCTTTTGCCTGTATATATAGATGAAGAGCTTAGAGAAGAGGCAAGCAAAATTCCAGAGCTTCCAGATGAGAAAAAGATAAGGCTTGTAGATGAGTACAAAATCAAAGAGTATGATGCTGGTGTTAT
The DNA here is from genome assembly GCA_011390245.1 of Campylobacterales bacterium. Taxonomy (GTDB): domain Bacteria; phylum Campylobacterota; class Campylobacteria; order Campylobacterales; family JAABSR01; genus JAABSR01. Next base: position 1,359 of record JAABSR010000140.1, on the reverse strand, counting down.
AACATCAAGCCTTGAGATGGCTCACTTTTTTGAAGATATGCTAAAAGAGGGGATAAGTGGCAAAAATGGCGTGACTTGGCTTACTGTAGAGCTACTAGGAAGGCTAAAAGGTGGCGTAACGATAGAGCAATCTCCAGTAAATGCACAAAAACTTGGTCATTTGGTTAAGAGGATAGAGGATGATACTATAAGTGGCAAAGGTGCAAAAGAGCTTCTTGATTACCTGATAGAAAATGATGAAGATGTAGATAGTGTTATTGAGAAGTTAGGTCTCAAACAGGTCAGCGATGATGGGGCAATCCTTGAGGCTATAGATGCAATACTTGCTAGCAATCAAGAGAAGGTTTTAGAGTATAGAGGTGGAAAAGAGAAGCTATTTGGATTTTTTGTAGGGCAGGTGATGAAAAACAACAAAGGTGTAAACCCTGCAATGGTAAATGATCTTCTTAAAAAGAGACTAGGCTAGCATTGAAAATCTCTGTAATTGGCACGGGTGCATGGGGACAAGCACTATTTTTCGCCCTCTCTGCTAAAAATAGATCGACATCTATCTCCTCAGCAACCAATAGAGATATAGAAGGCTTGACTCAAGTTCCCATAAAAGAGGCCATAGATTCTAATCTAATCGTATTTGCTCTATCTGCACAACATACAGATGAGTGGCTAAAGAAAAACTTCCACCACAAGGGACAAAATATAGTAGTTGCTAGCAAGGGGATTGATGCAAAGAGTGGAGAGTTTTTAAACCAGATATATACAAAATACGCTCCAAAAGAGAATCTAGCATATCTTTCAGGCCCATCTTTTGCAAAAGAGGTAAGAGAGGGCTTGCCATGTGCTATAGTAGTGCACTCAAAAAACAAAAAACTAAGCAGAAGAGTGTCAAACCTCTTCCCACCTTTTATCAAAGCATACACAAGCAGTGATATAGCAGGTGGAGAGATTAGCGGAGCATATAAAAATGTCATAGCAATAGCAGGTGGAATCTGTGATGGATTAAAACTAGGAAACAACGCAAAAGCCTCTCTAGTCTCAAGAGGGCTTATAGAGATGGCAAGATTTGGCAAAAGCTTTGGAGCTAAAAATAAGACATTTTTAGGGCTTAGCGGAGCAGGTGATTTATTTTTGACATCTAGCTCAACCCTCTCTAGAAACTATAGAGTAGGTTATGCACTAGCAAAAGGGAAAAAATTAGATGAGATACTAGAAGAGCTAGGCGAAGTTGCAGAAGGCGTGATGAGTGCTAAAGCTATCTGCTATCTTTCCAAAAAGCATAAAATCTACACACCTATAGCAAAAGAGGTAGAGCTAATAATAGAGGGCAAAAATCCACTAGATTCTCTAAAGGATCTCCTATCA
>JAABSR010000139.1 GCA_011390245.1 Campylobacterales bacterium | reverse complement strand
CAAATTATATATAAAACACCATTGCCAATACAATAAGATGATACGCAATCTCTTAGATGTCTATGTTCAAAAACAGAAATATAACACAAAATGTGACAGGTTTTATATTGTTGCACCTATATAGGATTATCCCAAATCATTTGGCTTTAGCAACTAGATGATATAATATCCTAAAAAGCACTCTAGGATATATATGAATATTGCAGTTATTGGGACAGGATATGTAGGTTTGGTTAGTGGGACATGTTTTGCTGAGATGGGAAATATTGTTACATGCGTTGACATAGACAAAAAGAAGATTGAAAATCTAAAAAATGGCTTGATCCCTATCTATGAGCCAGGCTTAGAAGAGATGGTACATAGTAATTTCAAAAAGGGTGATCTAAGATTTAGCACCAATCTTGAAGAGGCTCTAAAGGGTGCAGAGATAGCATTTATTGCTGTGGGTACCCCTATGGGTGAAGATGGTAGTGCAGATTTACAATATGTACTAAGTGTGGCAAAAGATATTGGTAGATTTATGCAAAAAGAGCTACTGATAGTAGATAAGTCAACAGTTCCAGTAGGTACAGCTGATAAAGTAAAAGAGTGCATAGAGATAGAGCTTTCAAAAAGAGGCGTAGATATAGCTTTTGATGTAGCTAGCAATCCTGAGTTTTTAAAAGAGGGGGATGCTATAAATGACTTTCTAAAACCTGATAGAATCGTAGTAGGAGCAAAAAAAGAGAGTAGTATTGAGCTTCTAAGAGAACTATATGCTCCTTTTACAAGATCTCATGAGAGATTTATATCTATGGATGTCAAAAGTGCAGAGATGACAAAATATGCCGCAAACGCTATGCTAGCGACTAAAATATCATTTATGAATGAAGTGAGCAATATTTGTGAAGCTGTGGGTGCAAACATAAATGATGTCAGAGTTGGTATTGGGAGTGATAAAAGGATAGGATATAGTTTTATATATCCTGGATGTGGATATGGTGGGAGCTGTTTTCCAAAAGATGTAAAGGCTTTAGAGAAGATAGCAAAAGAATCTGGCATAGCACCAAATCTAATCAGTGCAGTTGAAGAGGTGAATAAAACACAAAAATATGTAATATCAAACAAGATAGTCAAAAAATATGGTCAAAATCTAGAGGGCAAATCCTTTGCGATCTGGGGGCTTAGCTTCAAGCCTGAGACTGATGATATGAGAGAAGCTAGCTCTATTGTGACAATAAGAGAGCTAGTCAAAAGAGGTGCAAAGATAAAAGCTTATGATCCAAAAGCTATGGATGAGGCAAAAGAGTTTTATCTAAAAGATCTAGAAAATAGCATAGAGTATGCTACAAACAAATACGATGCACTAAATGGCTGTGAAGCACTTGTTTTGGTAACTGAGTGGAAAGAGTTTAGAAGTCCTGATTTTTATGAGATAAAACAGAGGCTAAAAAGTGCTACAATCTTTGATGGCAGAAACCAATATAGTAGTGAGAAACTATTAGAGCTTGACTTTGAGTATTATCAAATTGGCGTAGCATTAAAAATTTAAGGAGCTTTATGAGAGCTACATCGTTTATATCTATATTTTTACTATCTCTACTTTTTAGTGGGTGCTCTTTTTACAATGAAGTCATAAAACAGAGTGCAAATGAAGAGAAGATAATGCAAGTGACAAAAAAGGGTGAAATAGTTAGCTCTTTGGAGACAAAATCCGTGCTATTTGCAACTTATCTCAATAGACTAGAGCCTGACAAATACAAAGATGGCGAATATTTTTTGATAAATTCTTACATAAATGATGATTTCAAAGATATTGAAAAAAGAGGATTAAATAACCCTTTTTATTCTATTGAGCTTGGAGATAGTAGAGCACAAAATCTAAAAAAACCAGTAAAAATAGTCTATCTAGACAAAGATGATGAGCTTGTCAAGAGATACTCGATATACAATAGATGGGGTGAAAACTATCTCGTAGAGTTTGAAAGTGTTGATGAGGATAAGATATATCTCTTTTATAAGCATGTAGATTATGGGGAGGATAGAATAAAATTTTCAAAAAATATCTTGGAGTATTGATATCTTTTGAGGTTAGATTCTTATCTTTTTGAGCATGGCTACACAAAAAGTAGGAATAGTGCAAAAGAGCTTATCAAAAATGGCAAGGTTGAGGTTGAAAAAAAGATAGTCAACAAGCCCTCATTTTGCGTTGAAGATGGCTCTACTATTAGAGTGCTAGATACTATCTATGTGAGCAGAGCAGGACTAAAACTAGAATCCCTTTTATCATCAACTCAGATAGATATAAGCAAAAAAATAGTGCTAGATATTGGTTCTAGTAGTGGTGGATTTGCTCAAGTTCTCTTGAGTTTTGATGCCAAATCCATCGTGTGTGTTGATGTTGGCAAAAATCAGCTAGATTCTTCTTTGAGAAGTGAGGAGAGGATCACTCTTTATGAAGAGCAAGATATTAGAGATTTTGATAGTGATTTTTTGTTCGATATTGTAACTTGTGATGTCTCTTTTATATCTTTGAGTAAGATTATTGGCTCTATTGATAGATTGACAAAAAAAGATAGTGATATAATTTTGCTCTTCAAACCTCAGTTTGAGGTAGGCAAAGATGCAAAAAGAGATAAAAAAGGCGTAGTGAAAGATTTTGATAAGATAGAAAAAAGAGTAGAAGAGTTCAAAAAAGAGTGTGGAGAGTTGAGGTGGAAATTTGAGTATGAAGATTTTTCAAAAATTAGAGGAAAAGAGGGAAATAGAGAAATTTTCCTCTGTTTCAAAAAGTGATATAGATTCTATAGCTATAGGTAAATTTGATGGTTTACACATGGCTCACAAGGCTTTATTTGATAGGCTAAATGGTATTGGGGCTGTGGTAGTGATTGATAATGAGGACTCATCTATCACGCCTGGCTCATATAGATATGAGTTTATAGATCTTCCAATTTTTATTTGCTCATTTGATAAAATAAAAGATCTAGAGGGTGATGAGTTTATCTTAAAAATTTTAGATGAGTTTCCAAATCTCAAAAAAATAGTAGTGGGATATGATTTTAGATTTGGAAGAGATAGACTATATTGTGCAGAAGATTTAGAACATATATTTGAGGGCAAAATAGAGATAGTAAATGAGGTGCGATTTGAGGGGATATCAGTTCATTCTGGCATCATAAAAGAGCTTATTAGATATGGGGATATAAACAAAGCAAATATATTACTTGGAAGAGCTTATAGTATTTGTGGTAAAACTATAAGCGGTCAGGGGATTGGAGCAAAAAGACTATATGCTACTTTAAATCTTGATGTAAAAGATTTCCTCATACCGCTTGAGGGAGTTTATGCAACAAAAACAATAGTCGATAAAAACATATATAACTCTGTCTCTTTTGTAGGTCATAGAGTTAGCACAGATAGGAAATTTTCAGTTGAAACTCATATCTTGGAAAGAGAGATAAGCTTTATTGATGAGCGTGTGAGTGTAGAGTTTTATAGCAAAATAAGAGATAACCATAGATATACCAACCTAGATGAGCTAAAGAGAAGAATCGCACTAGATATAACTCAAGCAAAAGAGTACTTTAGTGAGAGATGATATATTCAAAGAAAAAAAGGGAGCGAAATTTAGCTTTGATGAGAGTGTAGCATCTGTTTTTGATGATATGCTAAATCGCTCTATCCCATACTACAATATCATGCTAGATCTAGTGGTGCAGATCATCATAAAAAATAGCAACACTGGAGATAGAATCTATGATCTTGGATGCTCTACTACAAAACTTCTAATAGAGCTAGATAGAAAAGCGGAACATAAACTAAATCTAATAGGTGTAGA
>JAABSR010000138.1 GCA_011390245.1 Campylobacterales bacterium | reverse complement strand
TATCCAGGTGGGGCAATCGATATGGAGCTACTTTTGAAGTCGTAATTTTGAGATTTTACTTTTCCCAAAAATAGATAAAACTGCTTAGCTACTCCTCTTATTCCGCTTGTCATTATAAGTTTGGAGTTTTCATCTGAAAGTATTTTGTATTTTTTATAAGGCTCTCCTTTGAAGAGGTACTGATTTCTTGTTTTTATTATCTGATTTTCATCGATTTTATCAAAAAGATTCTGGGATTGCCTAATACCAAAAAAGCCAAACTCTCTAGCATCTGCATAAAAGAGTCTCTCCACAAAAGCAAACTCTTCATCACTAAACATGCTCTTGCCTCTAAAATTTTTATAGATTCTCATACCCAAATCTAAATCGATTATAGAAAAATGTGTATATCCTACTATATTTTTTAGCTCTCTAAATCTCTCATAAGTAGAATCCACCACTTTTTTCTCTATATCTCCAAAAGCTACTCTCTTTTTAAGTTCAAAGCTCATGGCATTAAGTGCTGGGATGGCTATGGTTGTTAGTGCTAGCTTTGCTATAAACACTCTTCTGCTTATCATCATGTTAAATTATATCCAAAAATTAGATTTTATTATGAGCGTTTTGGCACTTTGATAATAAACTCTACTCCATTTTTGTAATTTTTACCATCAATACTTCCATCCATATTCTCAATAATCATCTTTGAAATATACAATCCAATTCCAGTCCCCTTATCACCTTTGCTAGTGTTGTATTGTCTAAATAGATTCTTTACTATCTTATTTTCAAAACCCCCAGCACTATCTCTGAAATGGACTACAACCTCTCCCTCTTCTCCATCTATGAAGATCTCTATCTCATTATTTACTATACCTTTGTACTTTTCTAGATTTCTCCTTTGGAGGATTGCATCTTTTGAGTTATTTAGAAGATTCATGATCACATGTTTAAACTCATTTGAGTAGCCAAAAGCTCTATCATTCACTCCCTCTTTTTTGGTTATTTTTACTTTCAATCCATGAGAGATGTATTGATTTTTCAACATCTCATATAGTTCAACTATTGATTTTTCAACAAAAAACTCTTTTTTTATCTTGGAAGGTTTAAAGAAGTTCCTAAAATCATCAATTGTTGATGAGAGGAAGCCAATTTGCTGAGTAATCTTTTGAAAATAGTCATCTAACTCCTCTTTTGGAATGTCATCTTTATTCTCAAAATAGTCCTCTATAACTCCAACTAAAGCAGCTACTGCATTTAGAGGTTGCTTCCATTGATGTGTAATGGAGCCCAGCATTTCACCCATAGATGACATTTTTGATTGCTGTATTAGTAGCTCTTCTCTCTTTTTTGCTTCCTCTTCCCTTTTTTTCTCATGTGTGATATCTCTTATTGAGGTATAGGCTACCTCTTTGCCTTCAAGCGGTAGTATATGCGTTGTCAAATCACACAATATCATGACCCCATCTTTTCTTCTAAGACTCTCTTGGAAATGTGCCTCTTTATTTTCAAATATCTCTTTTTCTATGCTCTCTACATCAATGCTCTCTACAACCCCTCTGAGATCTTTTGGAGTTAGATATGCAAGCTCATCTTTTGTATAGCCAAATATCTTTTCCATTTTTTTGTTGACCTCTATAAACTTATCAGGCTTACGATTATCATCAAAGCCATGAATACATATCCCATAGTTGGAAGAGTTGAATATATTTTCATATCTTTTCTCGCTATCTTTTCTTCTCTTTAGCTCTCTTCTTACCATCTTCTCTAGTTTCTCTTGATAGTCTGTTATCTCTGTGATGTTTGAGAGTATTAGCATGTGCCTATTTTCAGGAGTAGCCTCAATTTTATTTATTTTAATCTCAAATATTTGCACCCCATCTTTTGAGGTGATTTGAATTTTTGCTCTTTGAGACTTATATATCTCTTTTTTGAATATATCCTCTATCCACTCTTCATCACTCTTGTATCCAAAAAGATATCCATAGCTATTTTCCTTGTCAAAAAGATCACATAAATTGCCACATTTCTCTTTGAACTCTTGTAGATTCTCTACTTCAAAAAAAGTAAGAAATGATCTATTGACTGATCTTATTTTATAATCTTTAGTAGTGATAATGAGATCATCTTGGGTATCTAATATATTTTGTAGATAGTTTTTTTGAGATTCTAATGACCTAGAGTACTCTAAGATCGCATTTTTTAGGTAGTCCAAATCCTTTAGGTAAAAATCATTCATAATGATATCTCTGTTTTTTGTATATGAGATCATCTCTTTTATGGGGGCTGAAATATATCTAATTGAGATAAAATTTATGACTAAAAAGAGAATCACTATAGATATAGCCAAAACAAAAAGATATAGCAAAAACTTATCTAAAATTTCACTATTTAGTTCAGATGCACTAATCTCTGCAGTTACAAAGTATATCAGGGGATCATCTTTTAAATCTACTGTAATAGTGGTAAAAAATCCTACATTTGTATCGTGATTGGTTCTATTTAGTTTTGAGATTTCAACTATCTCTTTTGAGTAGATTTTGCCTATATCTTCATTCATCGTAGATAGTATCACTCTCTTATCTCTATCTAGGATAGAGATATTATTTATCATGCTATTTAACTCTACTGCATTTTCTATTGCACCAATAGAGCTTTCAAGAATGTTGTTATCTATATAACTTGATATGGTGTGTGAGAGGGTGTGAATATCTTTTTTTATATGGGTGACTATATGTTTTTTTACTGTATCTGTTACTGAAACATATAGTAGGATTATTGATAATATAAAAAATATATTTATAAAGATTAATAAAATTGTCCTAAGCTTTGCATAGGTCATCTAATGCCCTCTCTACTTCTATGGTTGATAAAAAGAACAATATTGAAGATTTTGCAATTTTGTTCAAACTCTCTATCTCCTTTTTTGAGATTATTGTACTATCTAACTGCTTCTATCTAGGTAACATAAAAAACGACCAAATACACAAACTCTTCAGTAGCTCATAGATCCAGCGTTTAATAACCCTATAGCTATAGAGAGAGCACTCATAAGAATCCCTACAGAGACTTTTCCTGCGTCTATATCTTTTTTGAATGAGTATTTTTTACTCACTCTTGTGGAGATAAAGGCAAAAAAGAGTTGTACCAAAATAGCTATCAAAACCCACACCAAAAAATCTATATAAGAGATAGAGTTACTAAGTGCACTAAAAATAGGGATAGAAACCCCAATAATCGCACCAGCAAAACTTATAGCAGCTGCTTTGTTTCCATCAACATAGATGAGTTTATAATCATCATAAGGTGTAACCCTCTCATACAAAAACAGAAACGCCACAAGTGCCACCAAAGCTGTAATAAAAAAAAGCAAAAACGAAAAAATTGATCCTATAAGCATAAAAACTCCTCTAGTTATCTACAGTATGTCCAACAAATTTTGAACTATTATCCAAAATCAAACCGCCTCTTCTAAACCCAAGTGCGCAAGATTCGTACGCATAAAAAACACCCGCTTGATAGTAGTTTTTATCTCCATCACTAGGCAAATCTACAAACTCCTGATAGATTTTTTTATAAGATTGATACTCACCACCAACCTCAAGTATAACTTCACCTGAGGCTTCGATTATCTTACTATTTGCACCCTCTCTGCCAAATACCACTTTTTCTATCTGTTTTTTATTTTTTAGTGGTTCAAATGAGCTTTCGAGCAAAAGTGGATGATTTGGAAAAAGATCCCATAATATTTTTAGCATCCCTTTGCTCTGAAAAAGAAGGGTATAGGCCGGATTTAAGATAATAGCTTTTTGGTTTTGCATGATATTTTTCAAAATCAATAAAAGCTCTGGCTCGTAGCG
>JAABSR010000137.1 GCA_011390245.1 Campylobacterales bacterium | reverse complement strand
AATAGCTGTTGCTGACAAATTTATATGTGATGTATCAAGAATATAGCTATAATTAAAATATTTTTGATAATATTTCGATATGATTATGCAAATTTGAGTTATAAATAGGTGGATTTTTAAGATGGAAAAATTATTTATTGCTGTAATAATTCTCTTTTCTTCTCTTTTTCTTTTGAGCGGATGTGGTGGCGGTGGTAGTGGTAGTAGTGTTATAGAGGGGAGTGCTACTATGCAATACACCTCGCTTAGAAACGCAAATGTCAAAGCGGTTTTAAAAGAGGATTTTGTCTCTGGTGGTGATGTGCAAAGAGCTACTACCTTAAGCTCTCTATCTTTCAAAGTCGAAGGGTGTGAGATATCTTCTACCACTCTTCCAGTAGGATCTGTAGATATGACAAATGGGATGTACGCATTTGATTTCTCCGTCATATTTGCAAAAGAGTGTAACTCTTTAAACTCCTATATCACAGGTGTCAAGACTACAACTACTACCATAACTAGTACAAGTAGTGGCGGTGATAATCCATCCACATCAAATGAAGTCTTTAGAGATAGTAAGCCTTTTAGTATAGAGATAAAAGCTACAAGCTCTTATAGTGACACAGGAGAGGGTTTTGGTTTGGCTTTTGTAAATGCACCAGCTGCCACGATAAGTGGAGAGGCTCAATATGTGGTTTTGCCCCTTAGACTTACAAATACCAATAACTCAGGAAGTGTGGTAAACAAAAAAGTTGTAGCCTCTATAGCTTCTCAAAACTATATATCTTCAACAAATACTGCACCTAGATTTGAAGGGGGTGAAACCTTATATACTGATAGCAATGGATATGTAGAGTTTAAGATTTACTTTCCACCAAATAACTCTACTTCCCCAAGAGAAAATAGCTTTAACTTCAAAAGTGAAGATGCATTTTTGACTACTACTATCACTCAGAGTAATAGTGCAACTCACAACTACTCAATAACCAATCTTGGCTCACTAACAAACATAGATGGAAGCTCACAGAGTGTAAAGTTTACTTTTAGAGTTTTAAATACTACCACAAGCAGTGGAGCATCATTTGCAAGTGTGAAGTTTTCACAGCAAAATTATGATAACAATACATTTATAAACAATCTACCAACAACCAAAAGTGCTGATAGTGATGGATATGTAGAGTTTAGTGTAAACATTCCTCAAAACTACAGTGGTGCAAGCAGAACTTTCAACTTTCTAGCTACTACAAACGGAATCTCAAGCAACATAATAACTCTAACCCAAGCAGCTCCAAGTGTTGATACTACAAATGAGATGAAATATATCATAGATGAGATAACCAACTGGGGAGCTACAACTACTAACATCACTGGAGAGAGTCAAAACATCAGAGCAAAATTTAGAGTAAGAGATAGGATAACTGGTGATGTAGTCCAAAATAGAGTTGTAAGAATCGAGAGATTGGCAATATACTCTACACTTTATAGTTCAATTTTGAACTCTTCTGGAGTTCAGGTAGGCTCTTATGAACAAAATACTTCAAATGATGGCATGGTAGAGTTTTTGATAAATCTAGCTCAAAACTCTTCTGGGGCAAATAGAGAGCATCGATACTCTGTAGAAGTGATAGAGAATAATACAGTAGAGTCATTTTACTCATTTCTATTTACTCAGCAAAATCTATAAGGTTTAGGTTCTTTGAAAAAATTATTTGAGTTTTTCAAGTCAAAAAAGGGGCACAAGAGAGGATCTTCTATAAGGTCTGTCTATATAGATAGAAGTAATTGTAGTGCTTACCATGTCGAAAATGGAAAGATTGTTAGTAGGGATTCTGAAGATTCTCAAGATAGATATATTTCGATAATAAGCACAGAAAATATCATAAAAACTACTATCGAGATAGATAAAAATCTCTCAAAAGAGCTTATAGTTGATACTATCTATGAGATGGCTTATGAAGATCTCTCTTTGGATTTTGATATAGATTATATTGTTAGGTATATCCAAAGAGGTCTAAATTATGATGATACAAAATTTGAATATGATGTATATCTAATCTCAGAAGAGATAATAAGAGAAGAGTTTGCAGAGTGTAAAGATACAATCCCATATATAGATTTTATAATACCCTCTCCATTTTTGTATGAGGTTTTGTATAAAAAAGATCTAATTCCAAGTTTTAATAATGTTGATTGTTTTTTCTATATGGGGAAGAGTGATTCTTATCTTGCTTTATACTCTCAAGGGCAACTTTTATACTACAAAACTCTAACTCTCTCATTAGTGGAATCCAATAGTTTTTTTAATGACTTTGCACCACATACTATTGATTTTGAGGCATTTTGTGCCATTCTCTCTGGAAGCGGAGATGATAGCGAGTTTACAGATACTCTTGAGAGACTCTACAATGAGGCATATTTACAGATAGAAGAGGTGATATCTTATACAAAAAGAGTCTATGATATAAAGGGAATTGATTCTCTATATCTTGATTCGCCTATAAAATTACGAGATGAGATATATAAATATATACAAAATTTTCTAAACATTAAGTGTCAAAATTTTTCATTTTTGAGTATTGACAGATCTGAAAATATTTCTCCTATTTATGCTATTGCTATAATTTACTCTGATTACTATACAAAAAATGGCGGTTGTGAAGTAAACTATTCTCTATTTCATAGACCCCCCGCCTTCTCTAAAAGATATAGCGGAAAATTTATAAACTATACAGTTGCTGCTACGCTTCTTATGTCTTTATATCCTATATATGGTTTTGTAAACTATCTACAATACAAATCAGAAATAGATGATAAAACAGAACAGCTCAAAAGCGTGGCTTCCAATCTAGCAAAGATGAAAGAAATTATAGGTGAGCTTGAGGCAAAAAGAAATAGTGTCTTGAAAATACATCAAGATAATATTGACAAAAGCAGACACTATATGGTTTTGCTAGGTCAAGTAGAGAAGAAAAAAGAGAGCTATATTCTAAAGACAAAAGAGATAGCAGATATCATAAAAGTGGTAACTCTAAATGGAGTAAATCTAGAGAAGTTTACCCTACAAGATGCAAACAAAACTCTCATGACTTTAGATGTAAGCTCAAATAATGATAAAAAAATTACATCCTTGATAAAAGATTTTGGTGACAATAATAGATACGCTACAAGCCCAAAAGAGATAAAAAAAGAAGATGGCACTTATAAGACATCTATTGGTGTTGAGGTGATTAGATGAAGATTTTTTCAAGCTTTGGCAAATACTTCAACATAGTACTAGATAGGATAGATGAGTTTTTTGAATCAAGAAAGCAATCAGAGAGGACTATAATACTATATACCCCAGCCATTGCAATAGTTTATGCTACCTATATCTATCTTTTTCCTATAGTGGATGATCTCTTTTTAAAATCAAAAAGAGAGAGTGAAAATATCATAAATCAGATATTTTCCGCTCAAGGAGAACTCTCAAACATATCAGCTCAAAATAGTGTACTCTCACTAAAAAATGAGATAGATGAGATAGAGATAAAAGTTGCAGAGCAAGCACACAAGAGGCTTGAAATTGAAAATATAGTATTTAGTTTGAGTAACTCTCAAAAGAGATGGCATGAGATACTAAGTTTTATTTCTGAAAGTGCAGAGAATAGAAAAATAGATATAAAAAATATCTCAAGTGTTATAGGGATAGAGGGATCAGTTTTTGGACTGAAAAATTCAGAGATATCAATAGATGGTAGCGGTGATTTCTACAATGTGCTTATGTTTTTAAATGATATAGAATCTTATGGTGATTATGTGGAGATAAAAAATATAGAGTTTATTGCTACAAATAGCCTGGAGTTTAAACTAAAAATAGAGGGTTGGAGAGTGAGTTT
>JAABSR010000136.1 GCA_011390245.1 Campylobacterales bacterium | reverse complement strand
TACCATCAATATTGAACGCTCTATATTTTTACCCTCCAATCTTGCCTTACCAGTTGCTTTATCTATTGCATTATGTCGTCCTATATCTTCTGACGCGATATTACTTCCATCCTCAAAAACAAGCATCGCTTTATGAACACATCCTGTCAATCTATAGAGTTCGCTCTCTTTATAAAATTCACCTGTTTTTTTTAAAATATAGGCAGCCTCTACAGAAAAATCTATATTGTTAAATGGCACTTGCAAGGTATCATCTGTTTTTCCAGCAACCCCACTAACTCCACCGCCACATCCACTTACTAAAGTCTTCTCTTTGTAGAGGTATTGAAGGTTTTTTTCATTAATTTTTGCATCGATATAAACACTGAGGTTTTTTTCATCAAGTTCTATTGAAGATATATCATCCATAGAATCTATAACTCCTTCAGAAAAAAGAAAACCAATAGCATGAGCTTTCATGTCCATTGGAATACACATCGTAGAAATCACTTTTTCGCCATTGAGGTAGAAGCTTACTCTCTCCTCCAAGATACAAACATCTTCTATTTCAGCTATTGCTTTATCGCTATATCTATGTATAGCTATTTTCTTTAAAACATCCAACTCTGCTCTCTTTCAAACAATTTAGCACATGTTAAAGTTATTTAGCTTAAGTAACAATTATAATAAATATAGTTATAGTCAAATTATGTTATATTTTTGAATACTATTTTTTGGAGCCTTGAGCTGGATTTTTTACTAGATGGCACTATTGAAGCATTTAGACTTCTTTTTAGTGGCGATGAGTCAACTTTTTCTGCACTATATGTAAGCTTAGTTGCATCAACTTCTTCAATTTTAATTGCTCTTTTTATTGGTATGCCTATTGGCTTCTTTCTAGGGTATTTTAATTTTTATGGGCGCGATACTCTAAAATCTATAGCAGATTCTCTAACAGCAATACCTACTGTTGTCATAGGATTGCTATTGTGGAGTCTTCTCTCTTATCGTGGGGTTTTTGGTGATTTTAATCTACTTTTTACCATAAAGGCTATTATCATTGGCCAAACAATACTTGCTCTTCCTATAATAATCTCACTAAGTTCAACAGTTGTATTAAGCATGGAAAAAAAGATATTTTTTACGCTACGCACACTAGGCGCAAGTGGCATTAAGCTCTTGCAAGGAGTAATAATTGAAGCAAGATTTCAGCTCTTAGGTGTAGCAGTAGTTGCATATGGAAGAGTTATCTCTGAAATTGGCATTTCAATGATGATTGGGGGGAATATAAACTACCACACCAGAACACTTACAACTGCCATAGCACTAGAGAGTGGAAAAGGTGAATTTTCCAGAGGTATTGCTTTAGGAATTATTTTAGTAAGTATTGCTATTTTAGTTAATTTTACAATTCTACATATCAAAAAACGCTCAGAATCTCGCTATGCTATTTGAGCTTAAAAATGTAATTCAAAAATATTCAAATAAATCAGTCTTAGATATAGATAACTTAAAAATTGATAGAAATAGCATCACTGCGATAACTGGAAGCAATGGAAGTGGCAAAACTACACTTCTAAGACTATTGGCACTATTAGAATCTCCATTCTCTGGAGAAGTTTTGATCACAGAAGATATAAAAAAAATAGATATAACAATGATTTTTGCAGAGCCATATTTACTGCGTAGAAGCGTAGAAGAAAATCTACTATTTGGAGCAAAAATAAGAAACCTAAAACTCACTCAAAAAGAGCTTCATAATGCTCTAGATAGTGTTGGCTTACTGCCTAAAAAATTTTTAAAGCGTTACTCTAATGAGCTAAGCAGTGGGGAAGCACAAAGAGTTGTACTAGCAAGTCGTTTGATATTTAAACCAAAAGTCATTATTTTAGATGAGCCAACAAAAAGTCTTGATGTCGCTGGAATTGGAAACTTTACTCATGCGATTTTGGATATCAGAGAGCAACTTAAGACTAAGATTATTGTTTGTGATCACAATCTTGAGTGGCTCAGTAAGCTTACAAATGATTTTATATCACTAAATAGTGGTAAAATTTCAAAATATGGTAGTCAAAACATTATCACAAGTGAATGGAGCAAAGGAGATGGGTATTTTTTTACCTATCTTGGAAAACGAAATACACTAAAAGCAAAAACTATCCCAGATAAATTTCGCTATGCTTATATTCCCCCTGAAAATATTAAAATATCACACACCAAAACAGAATATGCCAACTCATTAAATGGAGAAATAACAGGTGTCCGTTTTTATCAACAAAAAAGTGAATTGAGTGTAAAAGTAGGCTCAAGCATATTTACCTGCTACACTGAAGAAGATAAGATAGCTCAATTATTGACATCAAAAAAAGTAATATTAAATTTTTCAGATGAAGATATAAAATTTACTTAGTGCACGCCATCTAGCTTTTAGCAAATATGTAGCTTGCATTTGTCCTCACTCCGCTCGCGGAATTCCGCTTCACTACACTCTTTGATTCCCTCTTTTGCCTCCTTGATGGTGCTATAACTTTTTGGTGAACTTTTTTGTACTATATTTTTGATCATCATAACATCAGTAAAATAATTACATCCTACTCAAAAAAAGTTCAAAGAGTGGATCTTGTAGATAAAAACTGCTTTTTTTAGTATCAATTACATCTTTTGCAACAAGTCCCTCTACTGCTTTTTTCAAAGATGAACTTGTGAAGTTGTATTCTGTCATTTTCTCTTTTTGATATATATTTTCTCCACCAAAATGTATCAAAAACTTTAGAGCCTTTTTTTGGTGTTGGCTTAAGTGATTCCATTCATTCAAAAATAGATCCTCCTCTTTTTCGAGCATAGAATCAATCGCTTTTTCAACCAAATCACTCTCTACTTCTTTTTCAGTGATATTAAAAATCTCACTTGCGATTTGTTGTGTATAGTAGGGAAACCCTTTAGATACTTCCAAAATCATCTCTATTTGCTCACTATCTATCTTTTTGCCATTTTTCTCAAAGCCATCTTTTATATATTTTTGCCAATGGTGTGCCTCAATCTTATCTATAGGGATATGTTTTACAGATTTGTAAAATGGTTTACTTCTATCAAAAAATAGATTGGTCATGATAGATTTCTTACTGCCTAAAAAGATATATGAAACCATATCTTTATGATGTTGTAGTACAGCTCTTAGTTTATCTTCGATTCCTAGATTTACCACCTCTTGAAACTCATCAAATACTACCACTATTTTTTTGTTGTGATATTTGGCATAAAGGTATGGAAGCTCAAGTACCTCTTTGAGTACCACACTATTTTCTTTTTGTAAAAAATTAAGCTTAAATGATGGAGTTCCACTTATATCAAAATCCACCGAAATATTTGGCTTGATTTTTAAAATCTTTTTGAAAAATTCCACAACCTTGTCTGCTGTAGTATTTAGACTTTTGGAGATGGCATTGAAGTACTCGTTGATAAACTCATGCTCATCTACGATACTCATAAAGTCCAAAAATATATACTGATACTCGGTTTGCTTCAGTGTATGCAAAACCAAAGATGTTTTACCAAATCTTCTAGGAGCATAAAGCAAAAGATTGAGTCCTGTATCTATATCGGTTGTGAGTTCTTTTATCTCAGAAGCTCTATTGCAAAAGTGTTGATTATCGACCGTGCCTCCATAATGAAAAGGTTTTTTTATCATTTTGTTTCTCTCCGTATTTATACTTCAGAGTATTATACTTTGAAGTATATAAAAGTAAATCTCACAATCTGCTGGAGAATTTCAACATTCTTGTGCTTTGCACTCTCTTTGAGAAAATTAAACATTCGTGAAACCCGCAGGAACGAGGACCAAATTCGAAGCAAAATCTTTGGTTGCGTTTGCTCTGCGTGAAAAATTGACCTCTGACCATCAATGCCGTTTGTTGAGCTATTTTATAGCAATAAAGATATAGAAGTGATATTTGAAGAGATGAGTAAACTCTTTTTATCTA
>JAABSR010000135.1 GCA_011390245.1 Campylobacterales bacterium | reverse complement strand
AAATCTTTTTTGCTATTTATCAATCTCAAAGCTCTATCCAAAATCTCTCTATATGTTGAGCTTTCCACCCTGCCCTCACATGGTCCTAGACACTTTTGGAGCTGAAAGAAGAGACATCTTTTTTTGCCTCTTATGCATGATTTTTTTTGTACCAATGGAAAAGTCTCATAGATAGTATCTAGGATATCTCTAGCTCCACTTGAGAAGGGACCATAGTAGATTATATTTTTGCCCTTTAGGATTTTCCTAGTTATCTCGATTCTTGGGAACTCTTCATTTAAATCTACAAAAATATATGGATAAGTTTTATCATCTCTCAATAAAATATTATATTTTGGCTTTAGCTGTTTTATGAGTGAATTTTCAAGTATCAAAGAGTCTTGTTCGCTATTGACTACAATATATTTTATATGGGCAACTTCAGAGACCATATTGTAGATTCTAGGGCTGAGGTTTGGTGCTGGAGAGACTTCTGGAGTAAACCTAAAATAGCTCTTTACTCTATTTTTGAGCGATTTTGCTTTGCCAATATAGAGTAGATTTGAGTTGGCATCAAAGTACTGATAGACACCGCTATCTTTTGGGAGATTTCTAAGAGAGCTCTCTAGCTCTTTATTCATTTTCAAACTCTATATTTCTTTTTATAGCCTCTTTTATCTTTTCTATTTTCTCTAAAAAGTCTGCATCACTACTTTTGACCTCAAAAGTAGCATCTGATTTTTCGGTATATCTTGGAGTAGTTGAAGAGTCAGAGGTATCTTTTTTATATATTTTATTGCTCACAAACCATCTAACTTCATTGACACTTTTTAGGCTCTCATCATGGCTTTTTGCCATTATTAATAGATCCTTTATCAAAGAGCTATTATAATTTAACTCCATAAGAATGCCTTGATGATCTAGAGCTAAAAAGAGAACACTATTTCTCTCATAAGTAAATAGAATATGTTCTTGGAATCTCTTAGGAAGAATTGAGATAAAGGTTTTAAAGCTTCTACCTCTTTTTAGTTTGCTCAGGATTGGAGTATTTGACATATGAGATATAATCTCAGCAACATTTTTCATCTTTTTATTATAGCATATATAGCTACTAATTTTTTAGGGTGTGGATACAAAACTGACCCAATTTATATCGGAGAGATAACATTAGAACAGAAGATACAAGACAAGAATCTAGATGAATTATGATGTGATAATTGTTGGAGCTGGCATTGCCGGACTCCATGCTGCAATGCATTTGCCCAAAAATCTATCATGTCTGGTTTTATGTAAAGATCAGCCATGGGAGTGCAATACATTTTATGCACAAGGAGGTGTAGCAACTGCTGTAGATGAAAATGATATAGCTTTTCATATAAAAGATACACTAGAAGCTGGTGCTACACTTTGTGATAAAGATGCTGTAGAAGTTATGAGTTCTGATTCTATAGGTGTGATAAGAGATCTCATATCAAAAGGTCTGAAATTTGATAGAGAAAATAGTGGTGAGCTTAAATACACAAAAGAGGGAGCACATACAAGATCTAGAATCCTTCATGCTGAGGGAGATGGCACTGGGAGAGTTATCCACTCATTTTTGATAGCAGAGCTTAAGCATACACTTTTCAAAAATGCACTAGTGACAGATCTTTTGATAGATGAAAATAGATGTTATGGGGTTAGTGTAGTCACCAAAAAAGGAGAGTACAATCTATATGCCAACAACATAATCCTAGCAAGTGGAGGTATTGGCTCAATATATGAGTATCATACAAACGCTCATACCATAAGCGGAGAGATTCATGGTATGGCAATCGAGCATGGTTTAAGCATGCAAGATATGGAGTTTGTACAGTTTCATCCAACTGTGTATGTTCAAAACTCATGGGCTAGAAAGTTATTACTTTCAGAGGCTTTGAGGGGTGAGGGAGCATATATTGTTGATAGCAAAAATAGAAGATTTCTTTTTGATTATGACAAAAGAGGAGAGCTTGCTCCAAGAGATATAATTAGCAGATCAATATTTGATTATAAACACAAAAGCAAAGAGGAGATATATCTTTCTTTTGAGCCTTTTGAACAGAGCTTTTTGAAGAAGAGATTTCCAAATATCTATAGAAATCTAACCTCTATTGGTTTTGATATACCAAAGGATAAGATTCCAATATCTCCAGCTTTTCACTACTCCATGGGGGGAATCAAAACCGATCTTGATGGCAAAGTAGATGGTATGAAAAATCTATACGCTATAGGCGAAGTAGCTTCTACTAGAGTTCATGGTGCAAATAGACTGGCTAGCAACTCTTTGCTTGAAGGGCTAGTTTTTTCAAGAAGGGCTGCAAGAAGAATATTAGAAGATAACTACACATTAAAACAGAAAAATTTTCAAATATGTCAAGCACAACTATACAAAGAGCAAGACAAAGTCTTAAAAGAGACTTTGAGATCTATTATGTGGAAACATGTAGGAGTTGCTAGAGATATATTTGGGCTACAAAGTGCACTAGGGGGTGTAGAGGTTATGCTTCAAACTGACATAGGTAGAATGTTTAAGTTGCGACTTCTAACCTCTGCTGAGGTGATAAAAAGTGCTATATCAAGAAAAGAATCACTTGGTTCTCACTACATAAAAAAGATAGAAATATAACAATTAGGATTTAACTGATGTCAGATTTTTTGCACGATAATGTATCTATTATAATTTTAGACTTTGGTAGTCAATATACACAGTTGATTGCTAGAAGATTACGAGAAAAGGGTGTCTATTGTGAAATAGTGCCCTTTAATGAAAAAATAGAGGATATAAAAGATAGATCTCCAAAAGGAATAATCCTCTCAGGTGGCCCTGCTTCTGTATATGAAGAGGGAGCTTATAGATGCTCTAGTGAGGTTTTTGATCTAGGTATTCCAATACTAGGCATCTGCTATGGTATGCAGCTAATTTCACACTTTTTTGATGGAGAGGTTTTAAAATCAGATCATCATGAGTATGGAAAAGCAGAAATTGATTTTGACATTAGAGATGGAGATATATCTCCGCTTTTTGAAGGGCTAAGTAGCGGTGAAGTAGTATGGATGTCTCATGGAGATAAAGTGACTAAAATGCCAAAAGGTTTTGAAAAGATAGCTCACTCCAAAAACTCTCCATTTGCTGCAATATCTAATGTTGAAAAAAAAATATATGCAGTTCAGTTTCACCCTGAAGTGGTTCACTCAAAAAATGGAGATAAAATACTAGAGAATTTTGCTATCACAATTTCTGGAGCGAAAAATGATTGGAATATGCACACATTTGCACAAGATCAGATAGCAAAAATCAAAGAGATCGTAAAAGAGGGCAAAGTCTTATGTGCAGTTAGTGGCGGAGTTGATAGCTCTGTAGTTGCTACGCTACTATATAAAGCAATAGGCGAAAAGCTAATTCCAGTTTTTGTTGACAATGGTCTGCTTAGAGCAAAGGAGAGAGAGAAAGTTGAGCTGATGTTTGAAAAGAATCTTCAAGTTCCTCTCATCACAATAGATGCAAGTGAGCTTTTTCTATCAAGACTAGAGGGAGTTATAGATCCTGAAAAAAAGCGGAAAATTATAGGAAACACATTTATAGAGGTTTTTGAAAAAGAGGCAAAAAAGCATGATGATATAAAATTTCTAGCTCAAGGCACTCTCTACCCTGATGTCATAGAGTCTGTTTCAGTAAAAGGGCCTAGTAAAACTATAAAGTCTCACCATAATGTAGGTGGGCTTCCAGAGTGGATGAAGTTTGAATTAATAGAGCCACTAAGAGAGCTTTTCAAAGATGAGGTTAGAGCCTTGGGATTAGAGCTAGGGATGCCAAAAGATATGCTTTTTCGCCATCCATTTCCAGGCCCAGGTCTTGCTATTAGAATCATGGGTGAGGTAAATAGAGAGGATCTAAATCTCTTAAGAGCTGCTGATGTAGTCATGCTTGAAGAGCTAAAATGCAGTGGATATTATGATAAGAC
>JAABSR010000134.1 GCA_011390245.1 Campylobacterales bacterium | reverse complement strand
ATCATCATGCACTCTACTAATCGCAGAAGATGACCCAATCACACTAAAATGGCTTGTAAGGGTACTTAAAATCTATTTCAAAGATGTGCAAGGTGCTTCTAATGCTATGGATGCTTTGGAGCTTTTCACCTCTTCGCCATCTGACATAGTCATAGCTGATATCCAGATGCCTGAAGTTGATGGGCTTAGCTTTTTGCAAAAGATTTCGCTTCTCTCTCCTCACACTCTAAGAGTAGTAATGACAGCCTTCAACTCCAATCCATACTTAAATCGTGCAGTCGAATCAGGGGTTCATTTTTATCTGAAAAAACCTATAGACATAGATGAACTTCTTGTGGCGATATCTTCACACATGCCAGAAACACAATCCCCAAAGCCTATCTCAAATCTAGGGAAAGGCTTTTACTACGACGCTCAAAAAAGAATGGTTTACAAAAAAGAGTTTGAACCTGTGAAACTTACAAAAAAAGAGCTACAACTCCTTGAGCTACTTCTAAAAAATCATCATAGTTTTGTAGGATTGGAGATGATTGAGCAAAACATCTATGAAGAGCCTGTCAGTGCAGATGCTATACGAATGGTGGTTGTAGGACTTCGCAAAAAAATCTATGGCAATCTAGTAGAAAACCTCAAAGGACTAGGCTACCGTCTAAACATCTCCTAAATCCTAAAAACTTTATTCAAACCTTATACACATCTTATAAATACCTTTTGATTAATCGTTACCATTATTGGGTGCAGATAAAATAAAAGGAGTGATGTATGAAAAAGCAAATTCTCATAGTTGGCGGCGGTACAGCTGGAACAATGACAGCTAACAATCTTGCAAACAAACTTATGCCAGAGATTGATCGTGGAGAAGTAGAAATAACAATGATTTCTGATTCAAAAATCCATGTATATCGTCCAGGAGCAATGTATGTTGCATTTCATAAAGCCGCTGGTCATGAGTTCGTCCGCGATCAGCGTTCTCTACTTATGCTAGAAGTAGATTTTATAGTTGACAAAGCTGTTGAGATAAATACAAAATCAAAATATGTAAAAGGCAAAAGTGGTGAAAAATACACCTATGACTTTCTTGTCTTAGCCACTGGATGTGAAGTTGCCGCTGATAGAATCCCAGGTCTAAAAGAGGGTGGAGATTGGTTCTATAATTATGAAGGTGCTAAAAAATTAGCTAAAAAGTTTGAAGCACTTAGGAGTGGTAGAGTTCTTGTAACTGTAAACTTTCCTAAGACTCCAAACATCCCTCATCAGTGTGGAATCGCACCAGTTGAGACAACTATGATGTTGCATGATTACCTAACCGAAAAAGGTATCAGAGATGACATAGAGATAGTCTATACCTACCCTACAAAATCTCAAGCCGTAGAAAATGGACTCTTCTTACAAGCTCCCACTTCTAATGTTCTTCCAATGATTTTTGATAGCATAAATGTAAAGCACAAAACTAGCTTCACGCTTGCAAAAGTTGATCCTAAAACTAAGACTGCCTATTCTGAAGAAGGCGAAGAAATGCAGTTTGATATCCTTATGTCAACACCGCCATTTATTGCAGCTGAAGTGATTCGTAAGTCAGGCTTATCTGAAGCTCTTGATGATGAAGGTTGGTTGCCTACAGACCAAAAGACTCTTAAAGTCAAAGGCTTAGATGATGTCTATACCATAGGTGACACAGTTGATTTGCCAGTTTCAAAAGCTGGTGGCACTATTCACAATCAAGTAGATGTGCTTGTAGATAATATTGCCGCAGAACTTCGCTTTGGATACCCTACAGAATCTTATGATGGTAAAGTAATAGCGATTGCACAAATGGGATTGCAGTGTGGTATGCCACTTTGGTATGACTACAAAGAAGATGTCAAACCTACTCCTTGTAGTAAACTAGGAAGTTTTGTGAGACTAGGTTTTAACAAAAGTTTATATTGGGCTGCCGCACGCGGCATGCTATAGGAGGATACAATGAGCGAAACAACACAAACAAAAAAAAGTGCTGAGATGCAAGAGATTGAAGATAAAATGACAATGTTGGTACAAACAGGCAGAATCAATAATCTTATTGATTTACTTGCTGTAGTATCTGACCAGATAGAGATGACTACTACTCCAATAGTTGAGAAGATGGTTCACTCTATAGACAATATGGCAACAGCTGGATTTGTAACAGAAAATGCAGTCAGATTTGCAAAGCGTGAAAGTGCCAAAAATGAAACCCCTAGCCTTTTTGGTATGCTAAAACTACTTAAAGATAAAGACACTAGAAAAGGATTGGCATTTATGTTAAACCTCACAAAAGGTATCGGCAAACAGATATAGAGATTTTAACAGTGGTCACTTTGCTCTATCTTTGTGACCACCATGTTTAGTATAATGTCCCCACAAAAACTTCTCATAATTTGGGTTGTTTTTGTGGGGACATTATAAAACATTTTTAAGTTTGCTCTTGTTACACTGCTTTAGGTTTATATATTTAAAAAGTATTTAGGAGTTCAATATGCACGCAATAGAGTTTGATTCTATGTCTAAAGATGGCTTTATATATATTCCTCAAGAATATAAAAGTGAGATTGATAACAAAGAAAAAATACGATTGGTTGTAATGTACGATATACCATTGGGAGATAACAAAAATGACAGTAATGATGAATTACAGAAGTTAGAAAAACTTTTTTTAAATTCAAACAATGAAATCCAAGCCACAAGAGAGATGATTACAAATACTGATGAGATGTGTCATGATATATCTTGATACAAATGTTTTAATTTATGCATTTTGTAAAAATGTAGATAACAATGAACAAAAAAAGATTTCACAGGAGATATTAAAATCTTCTATCTTGGAGAAAACACTCCTTCTTTCACAAATTGTTTTATATGAGTTTGCTTTTGTTTGTGCGAAACTCAAAGAGTCTCAAGAGACCATTAAGCTCAATTTAGAGTTTTTATCCAAATATGTTAAAAATGCAGATATTCAAGATGATGTACTTAATCTTATACAAAAAACTTCTAGCTATAAACACTCTTTTGATGCCTATCATGTATGCTTTAGCAATAATTTCGAATGTACGGAATTGGTTACTTTTGACAATGGGTTTAAACAATTTATGGAAAATTCCAAAACAAAAATAAAGATACTTTAAAAGATGCCTCGAAAACTATAATGAAAAATCTCCTCAGGAAATGAAGTATTAACCAAAATCCACAATAAAACACAATAAAAAAGATAGTATAATTTTATAAATTATTTCGCTACTAGGTTTTATGTTTTGGTTGATATGTCTGCTTTTATTGATATCTTAAAAATTCTTATTCGTCACCCTTCTGTTGTTAGTGCTGAGCACTCGTTTTTTAGAATCCTACAAAGAGAGCTCGAAGAGAGAGGGGCTAGGGTTTCATGGTATGAGGGTGTTTTAGTCGCTCAGGGGAAAAATCCATCTTCTACATATTTTTCTGCTCACATAGATAGACATGGTCTAATCTGCACTGGTCCAAATGAGTTTCAATATGCCGCTTTTGTGGCTGGAAATAGATCAGATCTTCTTGGCAACTCTGCAAGTGAAGAGCTTATGCTAAAAATAGTAGATAGATTTGAGCAAAATCAAGTGATGGCTTATGAGCCTTGGTCTGGTGTATATAGAGGAAATGGAGTTATAAAAAATGCCTACATTTGCGAGAATAGAAAAAACCTCATTTTTGAGCTTGAAGGTTTGGAGCATCTAGTAGCAGGAACGCCTGTGGCTTTTAGGGATAGACTAAGCGTAGAAAAAGATGTCATTTACGCCCAACTTGATAATGTAATCTCAGCTGCTGCTTTGGTCTATCTATTTGAGCTTGGATTCCAAGGGACTGCTTTTTTTACCGCACAAGAAGAGGCTGGAAAAAGTTGGAGATACCTCATGGAGTGGTTTGTGAGATTTGGGTTAACTACTGAAAAGTTAGTTGTGCTTGATACCAGTCCATACCCCGATG
>JAABSR010000133.1 GCA_011390245.1 Campylobacterales bacterium | reverse complement strand
CTATTTTGAGGATTATCTAGAGGTTTTGCAAAGAAATCAGAGTGCTTTAGGTGAAGAGAAGGTCTTGGATTATTTCAAGATGAGAAGATTTATGATAACTGCTTATAATAATCTAAGACAGCTAGATAGAAGCATACAAAGTAATGATTTCAAAGAAGTAGAGGCTGATATAAAGTTTTTAGAGAGGGTTTATAAGTCTATCAAAAAGATCACAAATCAACCAAAAGAGGTAGCCTTTGAGAAGATTTTTCTACTCAATCAAAAAGATTACAAAATAGCAAAAGATATGGCGATCTCTTTTAAAAATAAGATTGATAGTAGTGGAGCACTAGAGAAGATTTTGAGAAATGAGATCAAGAAGAAAGAGGAGAATCTCATGGTGCTTCAGAAGGATTCTGAAGAGTTTAATAGTGCCTCTGCAAAGCTTAAGCCTGTCAAAAAACAGTATGCAGATACAATTTATGAGATATCACTTGCAAAAGAGAATCTCATATATATATCTGAACTAATGCAGGCTTTTAGGGTCAAATATTTTGAGCCTTTTTGTGATCTATTTGAACAGAATCTAAAATATTATAGTGTTAAGATTGTCAAAATCATGAACGCAAAAGCTTATGAGTTTGACTATACTCTTTGGAAAAATGCAAAAGAGTCTCCATACATAAGAAAATTTTTTGCTGATTGTGACATAGATGGAACCTACTCCTCAAAAACATTTTTAAAATACTATATAAAATCACTCGATAAAGAGAAACTAAGTAGTGATAATAGAAAGCTTTTGGATTTGCTCAACTATCTTGAGAGTAGCTATACAAAAAGGATAGCTGTTGTGACAAAAGATAGCGATAGTGCTTCAAGTATTAAAGTGGCAATTGAGAATATAGACAAAGACCTCTATGTGGTTAGCTCAACCTCACCTGTTGATATAATAAATATCTCAAAAAATACAAATTTTGACCTAGTGATTTTTGATTATGAGCTGAAGCTGATGAATGGATTTGATTTTGTAGAGCTATATAAGAAAAATCACAAAGTAGGCTTGAGTGATTTTTGCGTCATATATACAGATGAAGAGCTCAAATTTATGAGAGATATCCAAGATTTAGGCATTCACTACTCCCTAAAAAGACCAGTTAGCCAAAAAGAGCTAAGAGATAAGCTAAAGCTTGTACTGTAGAATCTAGACCCTCTTTATCGCATCTGAGATCTTTTTTATCACCTCTTTTAGTCTCTCTTTGTTGAGCGGTTTTTTTAAAAATAGATCAACCCCTAAGCTTTTTAGTTCCGCTTGCTTATCTCTATTCTCCTCATCTAGGAAGCACAAAATCTTAACACTTGGATTTTTGTTGATTGATTTAAAATATTTTAGGTACTCATATATAGAAAGAGAGTAGATAGAGTTATCAATAAGTAAAATATCTATAGCCTCACCTTTTACCCACTGCATAGAATCAATAGCTCTAGGAAAGCTAAATATTAAAAAATCTTTGTCACTACCAAATAGCAGGATTCTACATTTCATAGAAAAATCGCTCTCCTCTGAGAGAAGTAGTATTTTTGTAGAATGTTTTTTTTCATAAGATAGAAGATATTGATATAGAGCTTTATCATTTTCACTTAGTCTAAGTTTATCAAGAGGTTTTAGGTAGTATCTCAGAAATGTAAATGCACAAAAAGAGCCCTCAGCATTATGAGAGTAGAAGCTATTTTCTATAGATTTGGAATTCATTGCTAGCTTCCATATAGTGTGATCAAACACATAAGCTACATAATCCATTATCATCTTTAGGTATTTATAGACTCTCTTTTCCTCTTTTTCAAAATTGTATCCATTGATAAATTCTGTAAAATATTTTTTCTCAAATTTAGTTATATTGTTTTTAAAGTGTTTGATATTTTCATTTTTTGCATCTATCTCTTTTTTCCACTCATCTCTGTTTTTTAAGATAAGCTCTACCTTTTGCTCCTCTTTTTGTTTTTCGCTCTCTTTTGTCTCTCTTTTTGCCCTCTGTTTGTGAGTATCTATATCAAATCTACTCTTTTCTATCATCTTCTCAAGCTGAAAAGTTCTCTCTAGTTCAAGTGTCACTCTTCTTTTTGTGCGGAGATAGAGGATTTGATTTTCCAAAAATATCTCTTCAAACATTGTAGTAATATCTGTCTTGATAGCTCTAAGTATGTTTGTTATTAGATACTCAAGCCTTGTAAGCTCCTGCTCTATTTCACTAAAATGCTCATGAGAGATAGATGTATCACTATTTAGAAGTTGTGTTTTTGCTTTTTGTAGAAATCTCTTCATTTTAGGATAATCAATATAGCTATACTTTTGTGGTTCAACAAGCAGCTCTTCATATTTATAGACCATCTCAATCTGATCTGAAAAGAAGATGTCAAAACACTCATCTATAGATCTATTTGCTTTTAGAGGTTTTTTTGGATTTAGAGTGTTTAGTCCTCTATTTATTAGCTCATCTTTTAGATTTTTGGCGCGATCTTCTAATATCTTATCATCAGCACAACTCCAAAAATCATCCTCTGTAATACCATGAGTTATGGAGAGTTTTTTAAATGTTGATTCTCTTATTGATACAACTTTTCCCTTCTCATCAATCCTAAAATCAACAAACATATCTCGCTCAGGTAGAGATTTTGGATCATGCCATGCTATTTTTCCAAACTCAAAAACCCTTCTATTTTGATTTGTGATAGTTCCAATACCAGTTTTGTCGCCATAATATGATATTTTTCCGTGCAAATGAGATCCTGATAATTATTTTGTTAACATATTATCAAAATTTTCAAAAGGCAATATTATGAGAGATACTATAGATTTACTAAAACAACATGGTGAGCTAAAAACGATCGAGGATGAGGTTGATATAAACCTAGAGATTCCTCATATTGCATATATTGAAGTAAAAAAAGAGGATAGCAAAGCACTTCTATTTACAAATCCTGTAGATAAAAAAAATGGAAAAAAGTTTGATGCTCCAGTATTGGTCAATCTCTTTGGTTCAGCAAAAAGGGTAGAGATTCTTGTTGGGGATTGTGAGGAGATTGCCAAAGAGATAGAGTGGTTTATGAAATTCAAAATGCCTGAGGGGATTTTGGAGAAGATAAAGTTACTTCCAAAAATGTTGAAACTTAAAAACATCTCACCAAAAAAGGTGGACTATAGAGGAATCTCACAAGAGGTAGTAAAAAAGGAGGATGAAGTTGACCTCTTTGAACTCCCAATACTTACCACATGGGAAGAGGATGGGGGTCCTTTTATCACTATGGGGCAAGTATATACTACAAGCCTGGATGGAAATATGCAAAATCTAGGGATGTATAGACTTCAAGTCTATAGCAAAAACAGACTAGGGTTGCATTGGCAGATTCATAAAGATTCTAACCACTTTTTTCATCAGTATAAAAAAGCTGGTAAAAAGATGCCAGTCTCCATAGCTATTGGGGGTGATCCACTCTATACATGGTGTGGGACAGCTCCACTTCCTATAGGGGTTTTTGAGCTTTTATTGTATGGTTTTGTCAAAAACAAAAAAGCAAAACTTGCCAAATCTATCACAAATCCAATCTATACTCCTGAGGATGCTGATTTTGTTATTGAAGGGTGGGTAGATCCTACTGAGCTAGAAGATGAGGGACCTTTTGGAGATCATACTGGATACTATACACCAATTGAGCCCTACCCAGTACTTCAGGTAAGTGCCATCACAAGGCGAAAAAACCCAGTATATCTTGCAACAGTTGTAGGAAAACCACCACTAGAGGATAAATATTTAGGCTTTGCCACTGAGAGAATCTTCTTGCCTCTCTTAAAGACTACTGCACCAGATTTGATAGACTACTATATGCCTGAAAATGGAGTTTTTCACAACCTAATAATCGCAAAAATTGCTCCAAAATATCCATCTCACGCCAAGCAGATAATGCACGCTTTTTGGGGAGTTGGGCAGATGAGTTTTGTAAAACATGCAATATTTGTAGGTGAAGATGCACCATCTTTTGAAGAGATCGGAAGAGC
>JAABSR010000132.1 GCA_011390245.1 Campylobacterales bacterium | reverse complement strand
GATTGTTGGTTCTGTCTTCCCTCTGGGTTGAAATATTTGAGCTAATCTCTTTTAGTGTCTCTTTTATCTCCGCTCTTTTCTTGCCTATTTCTAAGCTTAACTCACTCATAGCATCCCTATCTAGGTACTGAGTGCTCTCTATTTTTGAGATATCAAGATCTATTGAGACCACACTATTTCCCATTGAAGCAGAAATCTTTGTGCCAAAAAGAGCCTCCCCCATAAATTTTGAGCTTTCAATGACACTATTTATATTATCTCTTATATTTTTAGCATCTTTTGCTATCTCTTCTCTTTGATCACCATCCATAGAGGCATCAATATACGCACTAGAGAGCCATGTGAGATTTGTCATCTCTTTCTCTATTTTTCCTAGTGCCATATCACCACTCTGAAGAGCTCCTATTGCCTCATTTGCATTTTTTATTCCTTGTCCAAATGCCTTGAGTTCTCTTTTGTGCTCCTCTTCTAGGTTAACTTCATCGCCTCTATTTGAGCTTTTTCTTATCTCCTCTTGTTGGCTCTCTTCCTTTTGAGGTTGTACATTTGCTAAATGCTTTTGAAATATCGAAAGTGATGAATTATTGGTATTTAGCTGAATCATTTTAATCCTTTAAAATTTTCTTAAAATAAAAAAGCATATATCGTTCCAAGTTCTAAAGAGTAGTATAAAGTAGTCTGCTAAAGATTTTTTTGTGGTAGTTTGGAGGGGTTTTTTTGTAGTTTATTGCAGAGAGCAGGAGCCCTCTACAATTTGAGAAATTTAAAAGACTAAAAGATCGTTTGGCTTAACTTTACAATCAGTTCCTTTGCAATCTACATTTGCATCAAAATATACAACACCTAAATCTTTATTAGATATTGCAGAGATTGCCTCAGTTGATTGCATACCTGTGTTGCAATAGAGAACATTTAGTTTATCTTTTGCTAGTTTGCTTTCATCAAGCTTCCCATCAACAAAAGGTACATTTATAGCACCTTTTAAATGCCCCTCTTTAAACTGCTCTGGCTTTCTTATATCAATAAGTGCAATATTTTTTGGTAAATTATCCAAAACTACATTTGAAAACCAAAATTGATCTATCATCTTTTCATCACCATCTACAAGATGAACAGAAGCTCCCTTGATAACTACTGGATCTCCTTTTGGCTTATAAGCACCCTCATCTTTACACTCTTTCATAGCTCCTGATGTAGGATATTTTTTCTCTGACCACTCTGGATATCCACCTTTATATACTACAACATTTTTATAGCCATCTTTTTGCAGTAGTTCTGCTAGATGGTCAGAGTGCTCACATTTTATCCCATTACAAAAAGATATAATTTTTACACTTTTATCTGCTGGTAAAAATTTCTTTAGCTTGTCATACTCTTTGTAATCCATATACATAGACCCTGTGATAGTACCAGCTTGAAATAGCTTCAAAGGTCTTGCATCCAAAAAAAGAGCACTTTTCTTATCAAAATAGCTCTTCACCTCATCTACCTCAATAGTTTTTAACTCAGCTGCTCCAAAAAGAGCGATAGATAAAAACATTGCAACAATAAAACCACCAAATATTCTCCCCATAGTTTTCTCCTATAATTTATTTATGCTTATAATATTAGTATGAAGAGACTTCAAGATTACTTATAATTTAAACTAATTTATGAAAGATTTGAGAGCTCATCAATAGAGCTAAGTAGTGCACCTAGTTTATTTTGGACTTCTAAGAACTCTAGTTCAGGCTTGCTATCTGCAACAACTCCTGCACCAGCTTGAAGATATATCTTTTTATCTTTGATAAGTGCTGATCTTATAGTGATGGCACTATCCATGTTTCCATTGAAAGAGAAATAACCTATAGAACCACTATAAAATCCTCTTTTCAAAGCTTCAAAGTCAGCTATTAACTCCATAGCTCTGACCTTTGGAGCGCCTGTCATTGTTCCGGCAGTAAAAGTTGCACAAAATAGATCAAACATATCTTTGCCACTCTCCAATTCTCCATCCACATCACTTACCATATGCATAACATGAGAATATCGCTCTACCCTCATAAGTGCACTAACTTTGACACTTCCAGGCTTTGCTACTCTGCCTACATCATTTCTACCAAGATCTACTAGCATTATATGCTCAGCTATCTCTTTTTTGTCATTTAACATCTCAACTTCTAACTCTATATCTCTAACTCTGTTTTTACCTCTTTTTCTTGTACCAGCTATTGGTCGAAGCAGTATGTTGTTATCTTGAAGTTGTACCATCACTTCAGGTGAGCTTCCAGTGATACTAAACTCCTCAAACTCTAACAAAAAGAGATATGGCGAAGGGTTTTTTGTTCTAAGTGCTCTATAAAAGCTAAAGGGATCAATATCTGCATCTAGGGTATATCTATTTGACATAAGAATCTGGAACACATCTCCGCTTCTTATCATCTCTTTTGAGCGTTCTACTAGCTTAAAAAACTCATCTTTTGAGAGATAAAAAGAGCCCTCATCTCTTTTGAATGCTTTTTTTAGAGGGATGAAAGATTCTCTACTTTTTATCTCTACTTCTATTTTATCAAACTCATCTCTTATAGATTCTAAGTTGGTAATCATACTCATTTTGCAGTTTTTATGTGAGTAGGCTATTATGAGTTTTGGTCTAACTAAATATAGATCTGGAGTATGCATATTGTCTTTTAGGTTTAACATATGTTTTTTGAGTGTTGGCTCAAACTCTTTTACCATATCATATCCAACATAGCCAATAAAGCCATCAATAAAATTTACATGTAATTCATTTGAGTAGTTTTGATATTTTTTTTTATCTATATTTTTGTAGTACTCTTTCAGAAAGAGGAGGGGATTTTTTGACACCTCCTCCTCTATTCCATCTTTTTTGTAAATACTCTTTCCATCTTTGTGAATAAGTGTTTCTCTAGCACCTACAGTTATATAGCTATATGAACCACTATCTCTGTTTATCACGCTCTCAAAAAGAAATGTAGGCTCTTTTTTGCCAAAATACTCTCTTATTTTCCCATATATAGAAACCGGAGTAAATTGGTCAATAGTTAAAGTTTTAGTATATATCATTTATATCTTTTTTAAGAATGCCTCTTTATTTATCTCTTCTCTTACTTTTACATTTGCATCTCTTGCTTCATCCCTGCTTTTAAAAGGACCAACAAGCACCTTTTGAATACTCTTATCTCCACTTTTTGTTTTGAGGATATGGTACTCAAATCCGTTTTCTTTTATTGTATTCAAAAATTTATCATTTGGTGTAAATCTTGAAAATGAACCCACTTGTATGTACCAACCTTTTGGGACATCATTTACTTCAGCTTTATTGGAAGTAGTCTGCTCTACAAGCGATTTTATAACAGAATCTGTCTCCACATTTTGGGGCACCACTGATTCTTTAGGTACTACTTTTGTCTGAGAAAGCACCTCTTTTTCTTGAGGTTGAATTTCAGCCCTTGGAGGTGGTGGTAGATTTGCAGGCTCAACATCTGTTATATTTTTCTGCTTTGACTGTATCTCTTTGACTATCTCATCAAACTTATCTACACTCTCCTCTTTTTTTGGCGACTCATCACTTATTGGCACTTGCTCAAATTTTGCATCTCTATCATCCTGAGATTCCAACATACTATCAGCTTTTTGCTGAGGCACTAAACTATCTTGAGCCTGAGCCAAAGGAGATACCTCTTCCTCTTCTTGATTTAGAGAGTAAACAGATACAAGCACTACAAGAAATAGTACTATCGCAGCTGCACCAATAAGTAAAAACTTCTTTGAATTTTGCACTTTGCCCTCTTGTTCATCATCAATAACTATATTGTTTAGTTCACTTTTCTCTTCCATCCTATAAACCTTTCATAAGAGTTTTCTAAAGCTTACATATGCTTAGCCCAAGACGCCCCTCTCTCTTTTTGATAAACCTCATAAGGGAGTGCCAATATATTATACTCCCTTGGAAGATCATCTGTAGGGAAAACTTTCCACTCTTTTGGAAGCTTTTGGCTAAGCTTCATAGAGATAGCTTTACCTATCTGATATCCCTCCTGCAGAGTCGTGT
>JAABSR010000131.1 GCA_011390245.1 Campylobacterales bacterium | reverse complement strand
ACCACTTACAACATCATTTGCTGGCACCC
Organism: Campylobacterales bacterium; assembly: GCA_011390245.1. Classification (GTDB taxonomy): domain Bacteria; phylum Campylobacterota; class Campylobacteria; order Campylobacterales; family JAABSR01; genus JAABSR01. The sequence continues at coordinate 4,070 of JAABSR010000131.1, read as the reverse complement.
CTGTTGATTCTTCTAGATAAGCTGGAAAACATTTTGATGTAAAGTTAACATCTACGCCATCTAAGGAAACCCTACTATTAGCATTACTTTTAACCAAACAAGCACCTTGAGCTACCGATATACCACCTCTAATACCACCTATCACACCTTGTTCTGCTGAGACTTTTGCGTCATCTTGTACGCCTACAAATCTTGGCAGTGCAGTTGCGGCCAAAATACCTAAAATAACGATAACAAAGATCAACTCTATGAGAGTAAATGCACCTCTTTTCATTGCGAACACCCCTTTATTAATTTTAACACTATGATACCTAAATAGCTTTAGGATATCTTTAAACTTTATAGTTTCTTCAAAGCTTAAAGCTTCTTGAATCTTTCCCATGTCATTTGTGCTTTTCCCTCTTCATCCTCTTCAACAGCACACATTCCCATGATGTTATAACCTCCATCTACATAGTGGATTTCACCACTTACACCACTTGAGAGATCACTTAGTAGATACATAGCTGAGTTACCAACTTCATCTATTGTTACATTTTTTCTCATCGGTGCATTTGCTTCATTCCATTTGAGGATAAATCTAAAATCCCCTATCCCGCTAGCTGCTAGAGTTTTGATAGGTCCTGCACTTATAGCATTGACCCTCACCCCTTTGCAACCAAGATCACACGCTAGATATCTAACAGAAGACTCTAGAGCTGCTTTTGCTACGCCCATGACATTGTAGTGAGGGACATACTGCATAGAGCCTAGATAGCTAAGAGTTAAGATAGATGAGTTTTTGCTAAGTATTGGCAAAAGTGATCTTGTAAGCTCAACTAGTGAATAAACAGATATCTCCATAGCAATATTAAAAGCACTCTTTGGCGTATCAACAAAATCACCATCTAGAGACTCTTTTGGGGCAAAAGCTACAGAGTGGACTATGAAGTCTATTTCACCAAAATCTCGTTTTAGTGCTTCTCTTAGATTCTCAAAATCACTCTCCACTGAGACATCTAGCTTATAGACTTTATCGCTTCCAAACTCTTCTGCTATTGGCACCACTCTTTTTTCTATCTGCTCATTCATAAATGTAAAAGCAATTTCCGCTCCTTGAGCATGACATGCTTTTGCTATTCCATAGGCTATAGATTTATTATTTGCGACCCCAACTATTAACCCCTTTTTACCTTTCATCACCATATCTTATGTTCTCCTAGTTTTTTGTTTTTAGCATTTTACAATAATCTTCTACTTTCCAACTAGCAGTACCAATAAGTGCACCATCAACATTTGGGATATTCAAAATCTCCTCAATATTATTTGGTTTCACACTTCCACCATATAGAAGTGGTCTGCTAATTTTCTCTCTTAGTTTTGCGTGAATCTCTTCTATGTCTTCATTTGTAGCACTAACCCCAGTACCTATCGCCCAGACTGGCTCATAAGCTACTATAAATTTTGGATAGTTTAGATCAATCCCCTCTAGCTGAGCAAAATTATACTCTAAAGTTGCCTCAATACCTCTCTCTTTTACGCTCAAAGGCTCACCAATGCAGTAAACAATAAAAAATCCTCTCTCTTTGAAAAACTCAAATTTGCTAGCTATAAATTCTTGGGATTCTCCTATGACATGTCTTCTTTCGCTATGTCCAATGAGGATGGTTTTGATATTTAGATCTTCTAATTGTTCTGCACCTATTTCACCAGTGTAAGAGCCGCTCTCTTTAGGGTAGCCATTTTGTGCACCAACAGTGACATTTTGATAATCATATCTATCAAGAGCGGTAAAGGGTGGGAAAACTATAGCTCTATTTTTTATGTTTTCATCTTTTATAAATTTAGAGGTGGCCTCTAAAAACTCCTCTGTCTGTTTCTTTGTGTGTGTCATTTTGAAATTTGCAGCTATTATCATGAAGTCTCCATTTCTGAAATATTTGAATACCTGAATATTATATCCCATATAAGATAATGGATAATGAGTATGTCTAAAATATTACAGAAATATCTTTATTAAAGAGATAAATCAAATCTCACATGAGAAGGCAAACTTTGTAGGAGCAACTATACTTTTGGTCCAAATTTTCTTTTTAGCTCAATAATCTCTTTCTCTTCCAAGATAGATTTATCAGCAAAAAGATATGCATTTGGAAAAGTGCTTGATGCTTCGATGACTATCTGTTTGTTTTTTCTCAAAACCACTCCTAGCTCTCTTATGGTTTTGCCATTGTTTTTGACAGCTTCTAAGCCAATCTCGAAGTCATTTTTTAGCTCATCTTTTAGAAATCTCACTATCCAGCCATTTTTTTTAGCAAACTCTAGGGCTTTTACCTTTTGGGTTTTTTCGTTTACAAACATCACTAAACTCCTGTAGCTATTATTTTCTATGTATATTCTATGAATAAAATGTAACCAAATTAACATTAAAATAGATTAAAAAATAAGCAATTTGGAGTTTAGTTGTTGTTTAATTTTAAAGTTTAGGTTTTTTAGGCTTGAACTCCAGCCATCCTCATAGCATCTTTAGCACTCATAGGCTCATCCCAAAACTCTTTGTCAATCAAATACTCTTCTATAGGAGTTCCAGCGATGATATGCTTCTCTATTATCTCATCTATCTTCTCTTTTGTTAGTCCTACATACATGAAATGACCTGGCTCTATTAGCATCACAGGACCTAGCTGACATCTATTTAGGCAAGAAGTCCTTATTGGCAAAACTGTAGCCATAAGACCTTTTTCCATCAATTTTCCAGATAGGTGATTGAAAATATCTTGATTCTGAGCATTTACACAGCTTGGCTTTGGGAAGCCAGGAGGTGCTTGAAATTCACATTTAAACATATAAAAAGCAGGTTGTGGAAAACCCATTTTATCTCCTTCTTTTGTATTAAGTTTGTAAGCAAAAGCTTATAGGTATCATAGAGCCAATAACACCTATAAGCTTTTATGGATTGAAGCCATACCCAGCATCAAACCCACCAAAGTTCATTGCACTCATATTTGGATCCATATAGCCCATCACTCCACTTTTTGCTCTAAGATTTGCTATATCACCTTTTGGATCTAGACCTTGAGGACACACTAGCGAACACTCCCCACAAAGAGTACAATCCCATATACCATCTTTTTGGATTCTCTCTATTTTTGACTTTTTATCGTTCTCTCTTACATCATACTCATATCTAAAGATTCTACTTAGCGTAAAAGGTCCTGCAAAGTTTTTATTTACCTCATATATTGGACAAGCACTATAGCAACTATGACACAAAATACAATCACTTTGAATCTCTATTACCTCTAGCTCATCTTTGCTCATTTTAGAGCTTTTGAGATCATCTCCACAAGCTCCAAAGCTCTTCAAAGAATCCAAAGCAATATCTAGCTCAACTACTAAATCTTTTAAGATATTGTGATATCTAAGTGGTTCTATTTTTTCACCGCCTTTGATTTTGCACTCACATGCAAGCTTCTCTACCCCATCTACTCTTATAGCACAACTTCCACAAACTCCGCTTCTACACCCGCTTCTAAAGCTAAGAGTGGCATCAAATTTTTTTATCTCTTCTAATGCAAAAAGAACTATTTCGCTTTCCACCTCAAAAGCTTCAAAAGTTCCATCTCTAGATATCTCTATTTTCATCTATAAATCCTTCGCATTATCTCTTTTGCTCCAAAAAGTGAGCACCTACACTCTCTTTTCTCTCAAGTGCAGATTTTGCTATCTCAATCCCCAAATCAATCTGAAATCTAAACTCAATAAGCTCATGGAGATTTGTATTATATATCTTACCCCTATCTTGCAAAGAGATATTTTTTGCTCTATTTTTGAGAGAGTTTAACTGCTCTAATGCCTCTTTGAGTTGGCTCTCTTCTCTGATGATTCCTACATTTTTATTCAAAATCTCACCAACTTCATCTCTTAACCTGTAGAGATTTTCTTCACCCTTTTGCTCAAAATAGCTATTTATAGAAAAAGTAGATTCTACCTCTTTTGGTTTCTCTACCTCTAGAGCATTTTTGTGTGCATTTTTTCCAGCCTTTTTGCCAAAGACAACAGCCTCAAGAAGTGAGTTTCCACCAAGTCTG
>JAABSR010000012.1 GCA_011390245.1 Campylobacterales bacterium | reverse complement strand
CTTCTATAAAATTATTATCAGGATGTTTCGTTTTGAGAAATGGTACAAAGGCATATATCTCTTTTGTCGTAAAATTCTTTTTGTTCATTTTTTCTATACACTGCATTACATCTAAAAGCCAACCTTTTTGTTCATATTTGGATTCTCTTAAAAATAGTGTTTTTGACCAATTATTTAAAATAATACTCTTGTCTTCAAATTGTTGGTTTTTTACAAAATATATTTTGCCACTCTCAGGAATACTTTGCATTAAGATATTGCATCCAATCCATCCAGCTCTTTTTGCAGTAGGAGACAATGGTTTTCTTTTTTCAATTATATCAGGAACAAAAAAATGCTTTGGTATTACGATAAAGTTATTTACTTGAAATTTTTCAACATCGTAGTTTAAAAAGAAAAAATTTGGAATTTGGTTGCTCTGCAATCTTTCTATCATAGTTGAGTAAGCACCATCAACTATTTTTTTCCCCATCGAATCTTTTTTTGACTTTAGCTCATAATCCTCATTGCAACAAGAGCAATAAAAATCAGCTACGGGTTTATTATTTTCATAACCTGAAAGGCTCTCTCCGCAATTTGGACAAAAGATATTTTTGCCTACCCAGCTTTCCGTCAAAATTCTTGCAACTTGTGATTTATTTTCATAGCCATTAGACAACAACAAATCAAAAGCCAAATTCATTTTGGCATTCTCTTTAGAAGTTCAGGCAAAAGTCCTCTTTTGCCTCCTGCCCATTTCACAAAAGGTTTAAATTTACTCTTTTTGTGCTCTCTTTTTATTGGGATCGTCATAAGACTAATTAAAATTCTCCTGAAACCAGTTAGCGATATCAGAGCGGATGGTTTGTTTGAGTTGGATTCCGCTTATGAAGTCATCTTCTTGAGCTTTTTTTAGGAGTGAGTTTAGACCGTTTCTATATTTGGTGAGGTAGGGGTGGTCGATTTGTTGCCAATCTCCTAGAAAGGCTATTTTTGCTTCATCTCCCATTCTTGTGCCCATAAGTTTTATTGTGGCATTGCTTGCATTTTGTGCTTCATCAAATATGACAAATTTTTTGGCTATTGTGATACCTCTAGCATGGGCGATATCATAGACTTCGATATTGTGTTTGTTGATAAAATACTCTGTAGCACTTTGGCGTTGGATAGTATTGACATCTCCTGCGTATTCTATGCGTTTATCAAAGCTCTCCTTTTGTATCTTCTCTATTGTAAAATTTATCGCACTATAGAGTGGATACATAAAGTAGTTTAGTTTTGTCGCTTCATCCCCTTTTCTAAAGCCAAGCTCTGATTCTTTATCGCTTGCTGTGACAGTGTTTCTTAGGTAGATTATTCCATCCACTATACCCTTTTTGACTAGATAGATTCCAGCTTGTAGAGCGATGAGTGTTTTTCCACTTCCAGTGCTCCCAGTGGCTACTGTGATACGATTTCTTGGGTGGATGAGCATAGAGTAGTAGAGCTTTTGTTCTAGATTGATAGGGCGGATATATGGTCTAGTCTCTTCGATAATACTATCTAGATTTTGCTCCTCAAATCTCCCATCTATCTTAAATCCAAAAGCTTTTCTGCCAGTTAAGTAGTGAGAAGAATCAGTCTTATCCTCTTCATCAATCTCCAAAATAGTCCAATCAGGAAGTGATGAGAAGCTTTTTCTCTTGAAAAGTTGAGATTTATCATAATCTTTTAATAGATTCATCTTGTGAGTAAAGTCTATCTCTCCAGGATTTTCAACCCTATCTCTATGTAGCGATTGTGCTTCAACCCCAGCTGCAAGGGATTGGATTTTCAAAGCTATATCATTTGTTAAAAGTATCATATTGTAGTCTTGTGCTATTTCAGCGATTCTTGCATCATTTAGCCCATGCTCTAAATTGTTGGTTTTGTAGTGTGGCCTGTAGATTATATGAAGGGGAATCTCTTCCGTTTTGCTCTTTAGATGCATAACCCTTATATGGTCATCTTCATTAAAGTTTGCATATCTAAATCTCTCTTTTTTTAGCTCTTTTCCATTGTCTCCATTTAGCAACCTAAAAAACTCTCTTGCAAAAAATCCAGTCTCGCTTGGGAGCTCTTTTTTCTTATTTAGTTCACTTAAGACTACATCACTTATAAATATCTGATTTTCACCATTTTGATATATATGCTCAATATTTTCTGGATCATCTAGGATTATAGATGTATCTAGAAGATAGTTTTTATTGCTGCTTCTCTTTTTTGACATAAATTACAACCTTGTTATTTACAGATTATTGACACCCTTCACACTCTATTGACCTATCTACCAAATCATCTTTTTCCTCAACCGCTTCAGGGGATTGGCTTCTGAGATAGTATGTTGACTTGAGACCATATCTCCATGCATTCATATATATTTCATTGAGATATTTTCCACTTGCCTTATCAAGTGTGATAAAAATATTCACACTCTGACCTTGATCTATCCACTTTTGACGGATAGCAGCAGCTTTGATGATGAGATTTTGATCTAGTTCATACGCTGGAACATAGTATTCCCAAGTCTGTGGAGAAAGATTTGGAACAACAACAGGTATCATTCCGCTAAGATTCTCTTCAAGCCATTTTCTCTTGTAAACTGGCTCAATAGTCTGTGTAGTGCCTGCAAGTATTGAAATAGAGCTAGTCGGTGCTATAGCCATAAGATATCCATTTCTCATGCCATCTTTTTTTACTTTGTCCTTTAGCTCATCCCAATCATAAGTAGTGCCAAACAATCCGCCTCTATCTACTATCTTTTTACACTCCAAGTTGGCCCCATCTATTGGAAAAATACCCTTTGACCACTTTGAGCCTTCAAAATCTCTATATCTACCCTTCTCTACTGCCAAATCAGAACTAGCTTTTATAGCGTTGTAGCTTATCGCCTCCATCACCTCATCAACTCTCAAAAAGTGCTCTTCGCTCCCCCAAGATACGCTAGATTCTGCTAACATTTGAGCCTCTCCCATCACACCTAAACCTATAGCTCTATTTGAGAGATTTGTAGCTTTTACTTTTCTTAGTGGATAAAAATTTAAATCTATAACATTATCAAGCATTCTAATAGCTATAGGCACAACTCTCTCTATATCCTCTTTTGTGTTGATCTTGCTTAAGTTTATAGAGGCTAGATTGCAAACAGCACTCTCTCCATCCTCTTTTTCTCTCTCAGCGATATAGACTTTTTTGCCATCAATATAATCTGTTGAGGTTATCTTGTTTGACTTTTTGGTGATTCCCTCATCTGTCACTACATCTACATTTTCAGGATATATCTTGAAAGTTCCATCTTCAAACTCAACCTTGATAAGATAGCTATTTGGCTTAGTGTTTTGAAATATCTCTGTACATAGATTTGAACTTCTGATGATTCCTTTGTGTGAGTTTGGATTTACTCTATTTGCATTATCTTTAAAACACAAAAACGGACTTCCGCTCTCAAAATAACTAGTAAGTATCTTTTTCCATAAATCTTTGGCTTTTATACTCTCAGTACAAATACTCTCATCTAGTTCGATATCCTCATATCTCCTCTCAAACTCCTCTCCATATAGCTCTGTAAGCTCAGGAGCATCATTTGGATCTATAAGTGTCCAGATTCCATCTTCTTTTACTCTCTTCATAAAAAGATCAGGAATCCATATAGCAGGAAATAAATCATGAGTTCTTCTTCTCTCCTCACCAGAATTTTTCTTGATGTCTAAAAACTCCTTTATATCTACATGCCAAGGCTCCAGATAGACAGATATTGCCCCTTTTCTAGTACCTAGCTGATCTACTGCTATGGCTATATCATTTGTGATTTTTAGAAATGGTATAACTCCACCTGCTGCATTTTTGTGACCATCTATAAAGCTTCCAAGACCTCGCACTTTTGAATAATCCCAGCCAATACCTCCACCATATTTAGATAAAAGTGCCATCTCTTTGTATGCATCAAAAATCCCCTCTATATTATCAGGCGTACTTCCTACATAACATGAGCTTAGCTGGTGCCTTGGTGTTCTTGAGTTGCTAAGTGTAGGGGTTGCTACCATAACCTCAAATTTGGAGATAAGATCATAGAATTTTTTTGCCCACTCTACTCTATTTTTCTCATTTTGTGCTAGAAACATAGCTATTGCCATAAACATGTGCTGTGGTAACTCTATTGGTCTATTTTCTCTATCTTTTAGAAGATATCTATCATATAGAGTCTTGACACCAAGATAGTTAAAATTGAGATCTCTACTAGGATCTATGTAACTATCTAACTCATCAAGGTCATACTTCTCTTTTAGTCCCTTGATGATTCTTCCCTCTTGTTCGCCTTTGTTGAAGTAGTCTATTAGTTTTCCATATCCTGTGAAGTGATTTACTTTGTGATAGAGATCGTATAAAAATAGCCTAGCAGCTACAAATGTCCAGTTTGGTGCATCTACATCTATCTTATCAACCGCTGTTTTTATGAGAGTTTGCTGTATCTCCTCTGTTGTTATCTTATCTCTAAATTGGATTTTTGCATCAACTTCAAGCTCGCTTTGGTTTACTCCATCTAACCCTTTTACTGCAGCTAGTGTATATTTTTGGATTTTTGTAACATCAAGATGTTCTAAGCGACCATTTCTTTTGATGACTGTTATCATGAAATTTCTCCTATAAAGTTATCTGTGAGGATAGTATATAAATTATGATTATATATTTTTGAATTTGTTTTGAAGAGGACATTGTATAAAAAATTGAGTTAATTTTCTTAACTGTATAATTTCAAATAATTTAAAGAAGGAGTCACGATGGAGTTTGTAAATACAAATAGAGCACCACAAGCAATAGGTCCATATTCACAAGCAGTTATAGCAAATGGTATGGTTTTTACATCTGGTCAGATTGCACTTTCACCTGAGGGGATTATGAGTGAAGGTGATGTAGTAGAGCAAGCAAAACAGGTGCTAGAAAATCTAAAAAATGTACTCATTGCGGCAAATAGTAGCCCAAAAAAGGTGATAAAAACGACCATATTTTTAGCCAATATGGATGATTTTGCAAAAATCAACTCTATATATGAAGAGTTTTTTGGAGATCACAAGCCCGCAAGAAGCACTGTTGCAGTAAAAACTTTGCCAAAAAATGCATTAATTGAGATAGATGCTATTGGTTTAATATAAACTTAAAACTAATTCTGATAGAATTCGCCCTCTTAAAAAAAGAAATAGCTATATTTAATAGAGGAAAATATAATGTATGCAATTTTTAAAAATGGCGGAAAACAGTACAAGGTAAAAGAGGGTGATATAGTATTGCTCGACAAGATGGGTAAAGAATCAAAAGAGGTTGTTGAAATATCTGAAGTTTTAGCACTTTGCGAGGAAGATGATATAAAAATCGGCACTCCTTTTGTTGAAGGTGCAAAAGTTGAGGTAGAGGTAATAAACGAAGGTAGAGCCAAAAAAATTACTATATATAAGAAAAGAAGAAGAAAAGATAGTAAGCTAAAAAAAGGCTTTAGAAGAGAGTTTACAAGAGTAAAAGTTACTAAGATAGCAGCATAAGGAGCAAATAATGGCACACAAGAAAGGTCAAGGTAGTACCCAGAATAATAGGGATTCAGCTGGTAGAAGATTAGGTGTTAAAAAATTTGGTGGTGAGTTTGTTAGAGCTGGAAATATTGTTATTAGACAAAGAGGCACAAAAATTCACCCAGGAAGCAATGTTGGCTTGGGCAGAGATCATACGATTTTCTCTCTGATTGATGGAGTTGTCAAATTTGAGAGAAAAGATAGAAATAGAAATAAAGTTTCTGTTTACCCCGCTTCATAAAAAACCTAATATATTTATGGTGAAGAATTACTCTTCACCTCTTCTTTCACAAACTATTCAAGGCAAAATAATATGTTTATAGATAGCGTAGAGATTGAAATCTCTTCTGGCAAAGGTGGACAAGGAGCCATCTCTTTTCGTAGAGAAAAGTTTATCACCAAAGGTGGGCCTGATGGTGGCGATGGTGGCAAAGGCGGCGATGTTTTTTTTGTCATAGATAGAAACTGCGATACACTCTCAAGATTTAAAGGCGTCCATAACCTAAAGGCAGAAAATGGAAAACCTGGTGAGGGTAGAAAAAGATATGGCAAATCAGCACAGCCACTAGTAATCGCTCTGCCACCTGGCACTCAAGTGATAGATAGTGAAACCAATGAGATACTTCTTGACTTAATAGATTCTACTTCTACACAAAAGATAAAGTTTTTAGATGGTGGCAAGGGTGGATTGGGAAATTTCCACTTTAGAAGCTCCACAAATCAGAGACCAACTTATGCTCAACCAGGACTTGCTGGTGAGAAAAAAAAGGTTAGATTTGAGCTAAAACTAATAGCTGATATTGGTTTGGTTGGATTCCCAAATGTTGGCAAATCAACGCTAGTCTCAACTCTCTCAAACGCTCATCCTGAAATTGCAAACTATGAATTTACAACTTTAACTCCTTCACTAGGGGTTGTTGATATTGATGAGTTCTCATCTTTTGTCATGGCAGATATTCCTGGAATCATAGAAGGCGCAAGTGAAGGAAAAGGCTTAGGAATAGAGTTTTTAAAGCATATTGAGAGAACAAAAAGACTACTTATTATGATAGATATAAGCAACTACAGAGATATAGATGAGCAACTTAGCACCCTAAAAGCAGAGCTTACTAACTTCTCAGAAGAGCTTTCACATAGAGCCTACGCTATAGCTTTGAGCAAAAGTGATGCTTATGATGTTGATACACTAAATCAAAAAGTAGAACAGTTTATAAAAACTCTTGGGCTAACCCCTCAAAAGAGCGATGAATTCTCACTAAATTCTAATATCTACTCTTATGTTGGCCAAGATAATATATCTCCAAATTTTATCATCCCTATCTCATCATCAACAGGTTTGAATATTAGTGCTTTAAAATATATGCTTTATAAATCCCTTTTAAAAGAAAATGAGTGAAAAGAATAGTTTTAAAGGTTGGAAGTGCCGTTTTAACCGAACAGAATCGCTTAGCAAAAGATAGGATGAATAATCTTGTGGAGTTTATACATAGATTAAGAGATAGATATGAGGTGATACTTGTAAGTTCTGGAGCCGTAGCAGCTGGATATACAGAACTAAAAGTTGATAAAAAGATTTTAGCAAATAGACAAGCTTTAGCTTCGATTGGGCAACCACTGCTCATGAATAACTACAAAAAGAGGTTTGATAAGTTTAAAATTGGGACATCTCAGCTACTTCTAACTGCTGATGATTTTGATTCTAGGAAAAGAACAAAAAATGCCAAAAACTCTATAAACATTCTTCTAGAACACAATATTGTGCCAATTATAAACGAAAATGATGTCACCGCGATTGAGGAGCTAGTCTTTGGTGATAATGATAGACTTTCAGCTCATGTTTGCCAATATTTTGATGCTGATATGTTGGTGATTTTGACAGATATTGATGGTTTTTATGATAAAAATCCAAAAGAGTTTGATGATGCAAAGATGTTTGCAACAATAAGGGAGATAGATATAAAATGGCTTGAACAAAAAGCCAATCCCTCTAGTGAATTTGCAACAGGTGGGATTGTCACAAAACTGATGGCTGCTGATTTTCTCATAAAAAGAGGCAAGCAGATGTTTCTTTCAAGCGGCTTTGACCTAAGCTATGCAGAATCTTTTCTACTTTACAATAAATATATTAAAGGAACACTTTTTAGAGCATGAAAAAAATTGTTTTCATGGGAACACCTGAATATGCTACAATTATTTTAGAGATGCTCTTAAATTCAAAAAAATACTCCATAGAGGCTCTTTTCACCCAGCCAGACAAACCAGTAGGTAGAAAAAAAGAGATAACTCCTCCTCATATAAAATCTTTTGTAGTAGAAAATGGAGTTGACATTGAAATCTACCAGCCAGAAAAATTTAATACTCAAATAAATTTAGAGATTTTAGAGAGGATAAATCCAGATTTTATCATAGTAGCAGCATATGGACAAATCCTTCCAAAAGATGTGGTGGATAGATATATCTGTATCAATATACACGCCTCAATCTTGCCAAAATATAGAGGTGCTAGCCCAATTCAAGAGATGATTTTAAATAGAGATAAGAGCTTTGGTGTGACATGTATGAGAATGGATGAGGGGTTAGATAGCGGTGATATTTTGAGCTATAGAATCTATAACTCAAGAGGTTATGAGTTTGCTAGTGAGCTTTTTAGTTCATTGGCAAGTGATGGCGGAGCTTTACTTCTTAAAACACTTGAAAGGTTTGAGAATTTAAAGGCTATCAAACAAATTGATGCTAACTCTTTAAAATGCAAAAAGATAAAAAAAGAGGATGGGGTGGTTGATTTTTCAAATGCAGATATTTTGGATGCAAAATATAGAGCATACAAAATTTGGCCAGGAATATTTCTAAAAAGCACTCTAAAGATAAAATCTCTTGAAATTACAAAAAGCAACAAAAGCTACAAAGAGGGTGAGATAGTTGATATGGGTGAAGATTTTGCAGATATTGGTTGCAAAGAGGGGATGGTAAGAATCTATGATGTCCAGCCTCCCTCAAAGCCAAAAATGAACATATTGAGCTACTTAAGAGGAAAAAGGCTTGGGCGTGGAGATACTCTATCTTGAAGTCGTAGAATCTACACAAACATACCTAATAGAGAAAATAAAAAGTAGAGATCTCTCTGCACCTATAGCCATCTGTGCAAAAAATCAAAAAAGTGGCATAGGGAGTAGAGGAAATATTTGGGAATCTTCTCAAAATAGCCTATATTTATCTTTTGCACTAAAAAAAATAGAGCTTCCAAAAGATTTACCAATACAATCTATTTCTATCTATTTTGGCCTTATTCTAGTAGAGATATTAAGGGCTAACTCCTCAAAATGTTATCTAAAGTGGCCAAATGATATCTACCTAGAAAAAGGAAAAATTGGTGGAATAATTACCAATATTTTTGGCGAGCATATAGTGTGTGGAGTCGGCATAAACAGGGGGATAGAAAGTGAAATATATACAAATTTGGATATAGAAATTGATAATAAAAAGATAGTTAGTGAGCTTTTGGAAAAGATAGAAATTCAAAAATCATGGAAGCATATTTTTAGAAAATTTCAAGTAGAATTTCATAAATCAAGAATACATCATTTTCATCACGGCGACAAAAGAGTTGATTTAAGATGTGCTATTTTGAATGATGATGGTTCAATTAGCATAGATGGAGAGAGATATTATAATTTTAGATAAATCTTCTTTAGTAAAGTTGGTAGATAATGGGTGAAATAATAACTATAGCAAATCAAAAAGGTGGGGTAGGTAAAACTACCACTGCTGTAAATCTAGCAGCTTCTCTAGCAGTTGCTGAGAAAAAAGTTCTACTTGTAGATGCAGACCCACAAGCAAATGCGACTACATCTTTAGGACTTCATAGAAACGATATAGAGTTTAATATATACCATGTCCTAATTGGGACAAAAAAATTATCTCAAATTATTCAAAAAACACCTATTCCTACGCTACATTTAGCTCCTTCAAATATAGGTCTTGTTGGTATAGAAAAAGAGTTTTATAACAAAAGAAAAAGTGGAAGAGAGCTAATACTCAAAAAAAAGATAGATGAAGTAGATGAAAATTATGACTATATCATTATCGATTCTCCTCCTGCACTAGGTCCAATAACTATCAACGCTCTTAGTGCAGCAAATTCAGTTATCATACCTATACAGTGTGAGTTTTTTGCACTTGAAGGATTGGCACAGCTTCTAAACACTATAAAACTTATAAGACAAACAATAAATCCAAATCTTGAAATAAGAGGCTTTTTACCTACAATGTACACTGCACAAAACAATCTATCAAAGCAGGTATTTGCTGATTTGGCTCAACATTTTAATGACAAACTTTTTAAAGATAGAGAAGATTCTAGATTTATAGTAGTCCCTAGAAACATAAAACTAGCAGAATCTCCCTCTTTTGGAAAGCCAATAATACTATATGATATAAGATCACCTGGCTCTTCAGCCTATCAAAATCTAGCAAAAACGATACTTCAAGAGGGCAGTTAGTTTTGAGCAAAAAGAGGTCTCTAGGTCGTGGGCTTGGTGCTATCTTAGAAGAGGTAGAGAAGGCTTACGAAAACAACTTAAATGATAATTCTGATATTGTTCAAGAACTTGATATTCACTCAATAAGCCCAAATCCTTACCAACCTAGAAAATCTTTCGATCAAGAATCCTTAGACGAACTAGCCCACTCCATAGAGCAACATGGTCTAATACAGCCAATTATCGTATATGAAGATGGTGATGCTTATGTTCTAATTGCTGGTGAGAGAAGACTTAGAGCTTGTAAAATTGCTGGTTTTAAGTACATAAAATCAATAGTAGCTGATGTAAAAGTTGAAAAGTTAAGAGAGTACGCTCTAATAGAAAATATTCAAAGAGAGGACTTAAATCCTATAGATTTGGCAAATAGCTACAAAGAGCTACTAGAAGAGCACAATCTAACTCATGATGAGCTATCCAAAAGAATCTCAAAGTCTAGATCCCAAATAACAAACTCACTAAGAATCCTTCAACTCTCAGATGACACTAAATCGTTGCTTTTGAGTGCTAAGATATCACAAGGTCATGCAAAGGTATTAGTAGGGCTTGATGAAAATCTACAAAAAGTTGTCACAGATTCTATAATTGGGCAAAGACTCTCAGTAAGAGAGGCGGAGAACTTAATAAAAAAAATAAAAGATGGTGACAAAAAAGTAAAAGATGACAAAACAGAGGGTATAAAGCTAAATACAGAGCCTCTTTCCCAAATCTCTAGTAAACTAAAAGAGGGGAATATAAAAAGCAGGGTTAGCAATAACTCTTTTACTGTATATTTTTCAGACCAGGAAGATATACAAAAATTAATCAACATCATAAAGAGTTAAATTCTTTAAGTGTTTAATTTATATTTGTATGCTAAAATCACAAAAATAGTAAGGAGTTTGTTGTATGTTAGATATTAGTCCGTTGATGATGGGGACTGTTTTTATCCTATTCTTGATCTCACTTTTTCTACTAAACAAATGGTTATTTAAACCATTAGTCACTTTTATGGATAACAGAGAGAGTTCTATAAAAAATGATCTTGAAAATGTCAATTCAAATGCACATGAGGTTGAAGAGCTAAAAAAAGAGGCTCAAGCTATAATTTATGAGGCAAAAAAAGAGGCCAACAAGATAAAAGAGAGAGCATCTCAAGAGGCAAAAGCTCAAAGCGATGCAAAACTTTCTGCAAAAAAGAGTGAGCTTGAAAAAATGCTTTCAGAGTTTATGTCAAACCTAGAAGAGGAGAAAGTGAACCTCAAAAACTCACTACTATCGCAGATGCCTCTATTTAAAGAATCTCTAAAAGCTAAACTTAGTCAATTGTAATTTTCAAGGAGTATAAATGAGTAAATATCTACTATTCTTTTCTCTGCTACCAACAATAGCATTTGCCGCTGGCGAGCTAAACATTGCAGAGACTGATATCGTTGAGAGGACTATAAATTTTGTAATTTTTGCAGCAATTATCTACTATCTAACAGCTGATAAGGCAAGAAACTTTTTCAAACAAAGAAAACTTGATATAGCTTCAGACCTTGAAAAGGTTCAGATAAAGCTAAAAGAATCAAAAAAGCTAAAAGATGAAGCTGAGAGAAAAGTTGAAGAGGCTAAAAAGATAGCAGAAGACATTATAGCCACTACAAAAAAAGAGGTTTACATTATTGCACAAAAAGCTGAAGAGCAAACAAAGCATGATGTAGAGTTGCTAGTAAAACAGTACAATGAAAATATGGAATTTCAGAAGAGAAAAGCCCAAAAAGTGGTAGTCAATGAAATATTGATAGATCTCTATGATAGTGATGTATTGGAGCTAAATGAGAAGAGCTATACTGATATTATTAGCAGGAAGGTTGCATAGATGAGAGAGGATATAGCAAAAAGGTACTCTAGAGCACTTTTTAGAAGTGCAACTCTAGAAGAGGTTGAGAGCTATATGCCAAATATCAAAGGTTTGGCCTTAGCACTAAAGAGTGAGAAGTTTTTAGATATTCTATCTTCATATGATGTAACAAAAGATAGAAAGCTAGAGCTTGTACTCTCAATATTGGATAGTAAAGATAAAAAACTAGAGAATTTTATAAAGATTATTTTTGAAAACTCTAGAATTGATATCCTTCCTGAGATATACAAAGAGGTCACATTTGAAATATCAACGCAAAAAAATCTCTTCCATGGAAGACTTATCTCTAAAACAGAGATTTCAGAAGATGTCCTAAACCATTTAAGAGATGGTTTTAGCAGAAAAATAGATGCCAATATCATACTAACTCAAGAGATATCTGAGTTTGAGGGTATCAAAATTAGTGTAGATGATTTGGGCTTGGAGGTTGGATTCTCAAAAGAGAGACTCAAAAAAGATTTAACAGATCATATTATTAAAGCAATATAAAACTTAAGAAAGGAGAGTTTGTGGTAGCAAAATTGCAAGCTGATGAGATCAGCTCAATAATTAAAGAGAGAATAGAAAATTTTGAGCTAAATGTAGATGTAAGTGAAACTGGTAAAGTTATAACTTATGCAGATGGCGTCGCAAAAGTTCATGGTCTAAAAAATGTGATGTCTTATGAGATGGTAGAGTTTGAAAATGGTGAAAAAGGATTAGCAGCAAACCTAGAAGAGAGTAGTGTTGGTGTTATAGTTCTTGGTAGTGGGATTGGTATTAGAGAGGGGATGTCAGTTAAAAGAATTGGCAAACTTCTAAGTGTGCCAGTTGGCGATGCAGTTATAGGTAGAGTTGTAAACTCTCTTGGTGAGCCAGTAGATGGAAAAGGTCCTGTAGAATCAAGTGAGAGCAGATTTATCGAAGAGAAAGCACCAGGAATCATGGCAAGAAAATCTGTTCATGAGCCACTACAAACTGGAATCAAAGCAATTGATGCACTAGTGCCAATTGGTAGAGGTCAAAGAGAGCTAATTATTGGTGATAGACAAACTGGTAAAACAACAGTTGCGGTTGATACTATTATAAACCAAAAAGGTCAAGATGTTGTCTGTATTTATGTAGCAATTGGTCAAAAACAATCAACTGTAGCTCAAGTAGTAAGAAAACTTGAAGAGCATGGTGCTATGGATTATACAATTATAGTAAATGCTGCTGCTTCAGATTCTGCTGCAATGCAGTTTCTTGCACCTTATACAGGCGTAACAATGGGTGAATATTTTAGAGATAACTCAAGACATGCACTTATTATCTATGATGATCTTACAAAACACGCTGTTGCACACAGAGAGGTTTCACTTATCCTAAGAAGACCTCCAGGAAGAGAAGCATTCCCTGGTGATGTATTCTATCTACACAGTAGGCTTCTTGAGAGAGCTGCAAAGTTAAGTGATGAAAAGGGTGCTGGTTCACTAACTGCACTACCAGTTATTGAGACACAAGCTGGTGATGTTGGTGCCTATATTCCAACTAATGTTATCTCCATTACTGATGGTCAGATATTCCTAGAGACTGATCTTTTCAACTCTGGTATTAGACCAGCTATCAATGTTGGTATATCAGTTTCAAGGGTTGGTGGTGCAGCTCAGATTAAAGCAACGAAGCAAGTTTCTGGAACACTAAGACTAGATCTAGCTCAATATAGAGAACTTCAAGCTTTTGCTCAATTTGCAAGTGATCTAGATGAATCAAGTAGAAATCAGCTAGATAGAGGTCAAAGAATGGTTGAGATATTAAAACAGCCTCCTTACCAACCACTAGCAGTTGAAAAACAAGTTGTAGTAATCTATGCTGGTGCAAATGGATTCTTTGATGATATTCCAGTAGATAATATCATGAGATTTGAGAGTGAACTATACCCATTTTTGGAAGCAAAATATCCTGAAGTGTTTGAAGACATCAGAACAAAAAAGATGTTAGATAAAGAACTAGAAGAGAAGTTAAAAAAATCACTAGAAGAGTTTAAGACTGTATTCGTTTCACAGTAAGGATAGTTTATGGCTAATTTAAAAGATATAAAAAGAAAGATCAAAAGTGTTCAGAATACTCAAAAGACTACTAGAGCTATGAAGTTGGTATCAACTTCAAAACTCAAAAAAGCTGAAGAGTTGACAAAAAGATCAAGAGTTTATGCTGAAAAGATCAATGAAGTGATGACTGATATAAGATATAAAATAGAGAAGTTCCATATTGGCGGAATAAAGAGCAGATACTTCAATGAAGAGCTAAACAAAGAGATCAAAATGGTTGATATTGTTTTTGTTACTGCTGATAAAGGTCTATGTGGCGGCTTCAATATGTCAACTATCAAAGCTGTCTTGAATCTTATGAATGAGTATAAGAAAAAAAATATAAAAATTAGACTTAGAGCATTGGGTAAAAAAGGAATTCAGTATTTTAACTTTAATGAGATAGAACTTTTAGATAGTGAAGTAGATGTAAGCTCTTCTCCAACCTATGAGAAAGCAGCAGAATTTATCAAAAAGGCTACTGATGACTATATAAATGGAGTAACTGATAAAGTTGTGCTAGTGCATAATGGATTTAGAAATATGATCTCTCAAGAGTTAAAGGTGCGAGATCTATTGCCAATAAATATAAGTGATTGTGCTGTAAGTGAATCAAACTCACTTATGGAAGTTGAGCCTGACGATGGAGAGGGTGAAGTTTTGGATGAGTTGGCTCAAAAATACATAGAGTATGGAATGTATTTTTCGCTTATTGATTCTCTAGCTGCAGAGCATAGTGCTAGAATGCAGGCTATGGATGCTGCTACAAATAATGCAAAAGATTTAGTTAAATCACTATCGGTTCAATACAATAAAGCTAGACAAGAAGCAATTACTAAAGAGCTTATTGAGATTAATACCGGCATAGAAGCAATGAAATAAAGGAGATATGAGAATGGAAGGAAGAATTGCTCAAATTATGGGTCCTGTTGTAGATGTCGATTTTGATACCTATCTACCAGCGATAAATGAAGCACTTGAGATTGATTATAGTGTTGAGGGTGAAAGCAAAAGACTTGTTTTAGAAGTTGCTGCACATATTGGTGATAATAGAATTAGAGCTATTGCTATGGATATGACTGAAGGTCTTACTCGTGGAGTTACTGTTAAAGCAACTGGTGATTCTATTACTGTTCCTGTTGGCGAAGAGGTTCTTGGTAGAATTTTAAATGTTACAGGTGATGCAATTGATGATGGAGAACCAATTGTTGCAAAACAGAAATGGTCTATTCATAGAAGTGCACCTACTTTTGAAGATCAATCAACAAAAACTGAGATGTTTGAAACAGGTATAAAAGTTGTAGATCTTCTAGCTCCTTACTCAAAAGGTGGTAAAGTTGGTCTATTTGGTGGTGCTGGTGTTGGTAAAACGGTAATTATTATGGAGCTTATTCATAATGTTGCTTATAAACATTCAGGATACTCTGTATTTGCAGGAGTTGGTGAAAGAACAAGAGAAGGAAATGATCTCTATTACGAGATGAAAGATTCTGGAGTACTTGATAAAGTTGCCCTCTGCTATGGTCAGATGAATGAACCACCAGGTGCTAGAAATAGAATAGCTTTTACTGGTCTTACTATGGCTGAGTATTTTAGAGATGAAAAAGGTCTTGATGTATTGATGTTTATTGATAATATCTTTAGATATGCTCAAAGTGGGGCTGAGATGTCAGCACTTCTTGGTAGGATACCTTCAGCAGTTGGTTATCAGCCAACACTAGCTAGAGAGATGGGTAGTCTTCAAGAGAGAATCACATCAACAAAAAAAGGTTCTATAACTTCAGTACAAGCTGTATATGTACCAGCAGATGACTTAACTGACCCAGCACCTGCATCTGTTTTTGCTCATCTTGATGCAACTACAGTTCTTTCAAGAAAAATTGCAGAAAAGGGTATCTATCCAGCTGTTGATCCACTAGATTCTACTTCAAGAATACTAGATCCACAAATTATTGGTCAAGATCACTATGCTATAGCAACTGGAGTTCAACAAGTGCTCCAAAAATATAAAGATTTACAAGATATTATTGCTATTTTGGGTATGGATGAACTTTCAGAGGAAGATAAAAGAGTTGTTGAAAGAGCTAGAAAAATTGAAAAATTTCTTTCTCAGCCATTCTTCGTAGCAGAAGTCTTTACCGGAAGCCCTGGTAAATATGTAACATTGCAAGAGACACTAGATGGTTTTAGAGGTATCCTAGATGGTAAATATGACCACATGCCTGAAAATTCATTCTATATGGTAGGTACAATACAAGAGGCTATAGAAAAAGCTGAAAAAATGAAATCTAAATAGATAAAGTGGGGTGAATTAAATGGAGACATTGCATTTAAGCATAGTCACACCACAAGGAAAGATTTTTGATGGTGATGTAAATATGGTAACTCTTCCTGGTAAAGAGGGAGAGTTTGGTGTGTTATATGGTCACGCATCTGAAGTCGCTACCCTTGGTTATGGCAATATTATTATAGAGAAGTTAAATAAACATGAAGAGATAGTTACAATAGACTGGGGTCATGTAAAAGTTGATGAAAAGAGTGTTGATGTTCTAGCTCATGGTGCTATTGCTATCAAAGGAGAGAGTGAAAGCGAGATAGGAGATGCTATAGAGAGCGCTATAGAGCTTCTAAGATCAGCTTCAGATAACAATACTGCTATCACTTCTGTTATCTCAAAAATTGAAGATGCAGGCAAAAAATATCTGTGAGTTGGGTAGATGTTTTACTTGATTATCTAGTTTCAAGTAACTCTATACATTTTTTTGTTCTAATTTGGCTCTCTATCTATTTTGTAATGGTGCTTTGGATATTTTTTTATAAATATTTTTCTATTAGGACATGGATAAAAAAAGAGGAGCAATCACTTCACTATTTTCAAGAGGGAAGGGTTGAGAGTGCTATAGCTCTTACTTCACTAAAAAAATGCATAAAAAGTGGTGATTTTATTACAAAAGAGAGGCTAGAGGTTTGCAAACACAAATCTCTTGTTGAGACAACTTCTGGTCTAACAATACTATCCATGATTGCTTCTACTGCGCCTTTTATTGGTCTTTTTGGAACAGTAGTTTCCATCCTAGACTCTTTTTCAAAGCTAGGGGGAGAGATGAGGGCTACACTTGATGTTATAGCACCTGTTATCTCAGAAGCACTTATTGCAACTGCTGCTGGTATTTTTGTAGCTATACCCGCATACTCTTTTCATCTACTAATAAAAAGAAAATCATTTCTACTTATATCTCTTATACAGATGCAAATAGATCTCTACATGTCTAGCGTTGATGAATTGGAATGAATTTTAACTTTGATGAGAATCCTGAGTTAAACATAACTCCACTAGTCGATATTATGCTTGTTCTATTGGCTATATTGATGGTTACGACTCCAGTTATAGTTTATGAAGAGAACATAAATCTTCCGCAAGGCTCTAAGACTTCAAAATCTGAAGAGAGTGCAAAAATAGAGATAAGAGCTGATAAAGATAGAAATATATATTTAAAAGATTCTACTTATGATTATGCCTCATTTGTAGATAATTTTGCCCTCTTTAGTAATGAGTATGATAAAAAAACGCCTGTATATATAAGAGCAGATAAAGATTTGAAGTATGATGATGTTATCTATATTCTAAAAACTGTCAAAGAGGTTGGTTTTACAAGGGTATCTCTTGTTACAGATGGATAAGAAGACCACTCTACTTTTAAGTGGTTTTTTCTCAATTTTTATCTACATATCTGTTGTAGGTGCTATTTTATACAGATATATAGATTTACAAGGTGAGGTAAAAAAATACACTTTTCAGAAAGAGACAATTTTTGAAGTATCTCTTGATGTACAAAAAGAGGAAATAAAAAAAAGACCTATCCCAGTTGTCAAAGAGGAAAAAAAAGTTGAAGTCAAAGAGGATAAAAAAGATGCCTCACAAACTCCAATAGTTGGCACTGGAATCAAGTCTCTTTTTAGTGAGATTGAGGCAAATGCACCTGTCAAAAACGAGGAGGTTGACCAATCAAAGCATGATGAGATTGCTAAAAGAATCAAAGATATAAAACCTATGCAAAAGGAGCAAAAAGAGTCTCAAACAGATAAGATTATTCAAAATTTATCTACCTCTGCTACTTTGGCATTTGCAAAAACTAGCGGTGAGTATGATGAGTACTACGCAAAGGTACAAGAGTTGCTTTTTGAGCACTGGAAACCAAAATCTTATGACCAAAATTTAGAGTCAAAAATATTGATTACAATAGATAGCACCGGTGCTTTTAGGTTTTCTGTATTGGAGAAATCAGGAGATGTTGTGTTTGATTCTGAACTTTTAAGCACTCTATTGGAGCTTGAAAATCTAGACTTTCCACCTTTTGATAGAGGTGATAAGACAAATATTGAGGTTATTTTTAAAACAGAGGGGAATTAATGAGAATATTTATAGTTTTAAGTGTTTTGCTTCTAAATCTATTTGCTATTGATGCAACTTTAGAAGTAATAAAAAAGGGTCAGAATTTACCTACTATACAGATAGAGGATATATCAGCAAGTGGAAGTGAGTACTCTTCCAAGCTTGAAAAGATGCTTTTAGGTGATTTTAAAGTTAGTGGACATTTCAAGCCTCAGATTGCTGAATATAGTGAAGAGAGTAGTGATATAGAGTTTGCAAACTACAGAAAAAAGGGTATTGATTTACTCCTTCGGGTGAACACAAAAAGAGAGCTAGATGGCTTGCTTAGTGAAGTTAGATTGTATGATATAAACAAACAAGAGAATGTATTGGCAAAATCCTATACAGTCTCTAAGGCTAATAGGTATCCATTTTTATCTCATAAGATTGCAATAGATATAAATGATTACATAAAAGCACCATCTATTGATTGGATGAATAAATTTGTAATATTTTCTAGATATACTGAGCCATCACAATCTGATATAATCATATCTGATTACACGCTCACCTTTCAAAAAGTTGTCGTCACTGGTGGACTAAATATTTTTCCAAAATGGGCAGATAGCAAGCAGGAATACTTCTACTACACAAAATATCTAAAAAAACCAACACTAATTAGGCAAAATATCTTCACTGGTGAGAGAAAATCTATAATAGAGAGTGAAGGGATGCTTGTCTGTTCAGATGTTAGCAAAGATGGAAATAGACTTATTTTGACAATGGCACCAGATTCTCAAGCAGATATATTTGAGCTTGATTTAAGAACAAATTTGACAAATAGGTTAACTACTTATAGTGGAATTGATGTAAGTGGTCACTATGTTGATGATGAAGATTCTATTATTTTTATCTCAGATAGATTAGGTTATCCAAATATATTTCAAAAAGATAGAGATAAAATAGGTGTTAGGCAACTTGTCTATCATGGAAAAAACAACAATGCTTGTAGTGCTCACGATGAGTATGTAGTCTATTCCAGCAGAGAGAGTAGTAGCGAGTTTAAATCAAATACATTTAATCTATATCTAGTATCCACAAAAAGCGACTTTATCAGGCCTCTTACAAAAAGTGGAATAAACCAGTTTCCAAAATTCTCAAATGATGGAGAGACGATACTTTTTATAAAACAACTTGAGGGTCAAAGTGCACTTGGCGTTATTAGGCTACACTATAATAAGTCATTCCTCTTTCCATTAAGTAGTGGTAAAATTCAGTCTATTGATTGGTAATTAAGTTAAGTTAATATAACATGTTATATAAATAATGTCTAAAATAGGAGTTAGTATATGAAAAATTTGTTTTTGTCTGGTTCGGTTGCTCTAATTTTGTTGTTGGGTGGTTGTGCTCAAAAAAGCACAACGGAGGTAGAAGATACTACTTCAGGAACTCAACCTGTGTCTGCGGATTCTAATCTTGATGGTGTATCAGGTGTTGGTGGCAGTAATGGTGAGGGATTTTTGGATCTTGATCAAAAATCAGCACTTATCAATAAACTAGAGGGCGAATTAAAAACTGTCTATTTTGATTTTGATAAATTCAATGTCAAAAATAGCGAAGAGCCAAAAATATCAACAAATGCAGATATTGTCACAAAAGAGGACGCTTTAGACTTTACTGTAAAAATTGAAGGAAATTGCGATGAGTGGGGTACAGATGAGTACAACTATGCACTAGGTTTAAAAAGAGCGGTATCAACTAGAGATTCACTTATTGCAAAAGGTGTGAATAAAGAGAGAATGCTTCTTGTAAGCTATGGTGAGAGCAATCCAGTTTGTAGCGAAAAGACAAAAGAGTGCTGGGCGAAAAATAGAAGAGCAGACTTTAGACTACTTCCTTAGTTTTAATATATGCCCTTACTTCTAATATCACTTATTTTCACTTCGCTTCTAAATGCTGAGGAACCTTCAGCATTTGGAGCTGGTGATCTTGATAACCCAACTCCATATGGTCTTACTAAAAATGAAAAAGAGATTCTACAAAATAGAAAAGAGATACAATCTCTAAAATCAAATGTTTTTACTCTGCAAAATAGTCTTAATGAAGTCAAAGAATCAAGTGAAGGACTAAAGTCAGTTTTTCAGGGTGAAATAACAAAATTTCAAGATATCTTTTTGAGCATAAATAGTCTAGATGAAAAAATCGAGAAAAATCGAGAAACCATAGAACTATTGCAAAAAGATCTAAACACAACTACTTCTGATTTGATAGATACGCTAAATAAAAATATCGAAATTCAAAATAAAAATATTGATAAACTAAGTAGTGCCATAAAAGATATGGGTAAAATTGTTGATAAAATAGATAGAGAGTATATTACAAGACTTGAGGTTGAAGTATTAGTAGAGGAACTAAAAAGAGCTCTTTTAGCAGATAAAAGCAATGAAAGCAGCAAAGAGAATAGGATAGATTTAAGTGGAAAAGAGAATTTTGAAATTTTCCAAGAAGCAAGTAAGCTATTCAAAGAGAATAAACTAGAAGAATCTAGAGTAAGATTTGAACACTCTATAGATAATAATTACAAACCTGCTACAAGTAGTTACTATCTAGGGGAAATCTCTTTTATGGAGAAGAGATATGAAGATGCAGTATTTTACTACAAAAAGAGTGCATCACTCTATGATAAGGCAGATTATATGCCAAAACTTCTATTAAATACGGCTATATCTTTTGAAAAAATAGGCCAAAAAGAGAATGCTAAAAAGTTTTATGATACTCTTATCTCGCTATACAAAGATAGCAATGAGGCAAAAGTAGCAAAAGAGAATCTTACAAAGCTGTAATATAAAGCAAATTCAAAAACTGTTATAATCTAAACACACAAGGAGTTAAAATGATAATAGAAGAGAACAAAGTAGTTTCAATGCATTATGAAGTAAAAGACAATGAAAGCAAAGAGATGTTGGATGGAAATATTGGCTCTAAACCTTTAGATTTTATCTATGGAAAAGGTCAAGTGATAAAGGGTTTAGAAGATAGTTTATCTGGACTAAGCAAAGGCGACAATAAAGAGTTTATAGTTTCAGCTGAAGATGCTTATGGCGCATATAATGACTCATTTGTACAAGAGGTTTCAAGAGAACAATTTAGTGGTATAGACTTACAAGTTGGAATGACACTTTATGGTCAAGCAGAAGATGGTTCAACCATACCAGTAGTTGTCAAAAATATAGGCGATGAAATTGTTCATATAGACTATAACCACCCACTTGCTGGAAAAGAGCTTAGTTTTAATGTCAATGTTTTGGATGTAAGAGAAGCAACTCCTGAAGAGCTTCAGAGCGGTCAAGTAAAATGTGATGACCATCAAGCTGGGGGCTGTGGAAGCGGCTGTGGCTGCAACTAACTTTATAGCAAGATCACCCTCTTCAAAAGAGGTGATCAAGTCTGCAAATCTTTTAAAATCTCTTGAAGTAAATGTATTAATAAGTGGTGATAGCGGTGTAGGAAAAAGCACTCTTGCTAAGTTTATAATACCAAATGCACATGTCTTAACATGTGATCAGGTAGCATATATAGAAAATTATAACGACCAGTCGTCTTTTATTTTAGAAGATTTTGACAAAATAGAGGATATGCAGAAATTTTCTTCGTGGTTTGAAAAAAGTGAAGCTAGAATAATTGCCACAACAAAAAAAGAGATAAAAGATGAGATAAAAGATAGATTCTTTAGTCTTTTTTTACACCTAAAACCTCTCAAAGAGAGACAAGAAGATATACAACCTATTGCTAAAATTTTTCTTCAAGAAGCAAAAGATACGCTTGGAAAGGGCGATGGAGATGAACCTAACCCTGAGAGACTACTACTAGATCTCTCTAAAAATTGCCACTCTCTAAGGAAATCTATATTTTTCTCTTACCTGATGGAAAATATAGGTGAAAATGAGATAATGATGATGATGGAGAACTATCTTATGAAAAAGATAGGAGGAAATAATGACTATAGAGAATACCTCTATCTCTATGAAGCTCCACTTATAAACGCCTCTATGAAAAAATTTAAAAGCCAGCTTCAAGTTGCTGATAGGCTAGGATTAAATAGAAATACATTGCGTAAAAAAATCCAAGAATTAAAAGATTTGGTATGAAAAATATAGCACTACTCTTCCCAGGACAGGGTTCACAATCTTTGGGAATGGGAAAAGAGATACATGAAAAATCTGATTTTGCAAAAGAGTGCTTTGATATTGCAAGCAACTCAATAGATATAGATTTTAAAGAGCTTCTTTTTGAAGATGAAGAGAGACTTAATATCTCAAAATATACTC
>JAABSR010000130.1 GCA_011390245.1 Campylobacterales bacterium | reverse complement strand
TATATTCACCATTTCAAGGTATAGTAGTAGAGAAGCTAATAAGCGTAGGAGAGTGGGTAAATACTGGTAGTGGTGTAGCACAAATTGCCAAAGATGACTTTATAGATATCATCTCAAATATCCCAAATAAAGAGGCAAGATCACTAGAGATAGGAAGCGTTGTTGGAGTGGAGATTGAGGGGGTAAGCTTTGAGGGGAAAATAGAAGCTGTTTTGCCAAAAGGTGACCCTGCTACTAGGACATTTCCAGTAAAAATATCTCTAAAAAATAGCAATAGATTCTTAGAAGGTATGGAATCCAAAGTATCACTTCCAAAAAATAGCAAAAAAGAGGCTTTTTTAATCCCAAGAGATGCTGTTGTAAATTTTATGGGCAAAAATGTGATATTTTTTGTATCTGACAATAAAGCAAATCCAATGCCAATAGAGATAGATGGATATAGTGGCAAAGATGTCATCACCACGACAAGCACGCTAAAAGATGGTATGCAAATAGTTGTACAAGGTCAAGAGAGACTAAGACCAGATAGCACTGTAAATATCGCAAACAAAAAAGCACAGGACTAAAAAATGGATATAGTAAAGTTCTCAATTAAGCGTCCTGTTGTTGTTATTGTTGGGATTTTGCTTGTTTTGCTTTTTGGCTTTATCTCCCTCTCAAAGATGCCATATCAACTTACTCCAACTGTTACAAAGCCATTAATTTCAGTCAAAACAACATGGCCAGGAGCCACTCCTTATGAGATAGAGCGAGAGATAATAGAGCCTCAAGAGAGAGTGCTAAAAGGGGTAGCAAATCTAACAAAACTAGAATCAAGCTCAAAAAACTCTATAGGTGAAATCACTATGGAGTTCAAAATCGGTACAGATTTGGGCGATTCTATGCTTTTGGTCTCAAACAAACTAAATGAGGTAAAAAGCTACCCAGAAAATGTAGATAAACCAGTTATAAACACTTCAGGAGAATCTACCTCTCCAGTTATTTGGATGCTTCTAAAGGCTATGGAGGGAAATGAGAGAAACCTAGATGAGTATAGAAGCTTTTTTGAAGAGGAGGTTTCACAATCACTAGAGAGAATAGATGGAGTATCTGAGCTATTTTTTCCAGGTGGGACAGATAGAGAGCTACATATTACTGTAGATAGTGATAAATTAGCAGCTTATAAGATTCCTATCTCCTTGCTTATCTCTTCTATAAGAGGTGAAAATGTAAATATCTCTGCTGGAAATATGGATATAGATAGAAAAAGCTACAGAATCCGTACTACTTCTGAATTTAAAAACATAGAGGATATCCAAAATAGAGTCATAAGAAGTGATGGTGAGAGGATTATCTACTTCAAAGATGTAGCTACAGTATCTCATGGTTATGCTGATCCAAAAGTTTTCATAAAACACAACAACAAACAAGGCTTGGTAGTTGGTGTTAGACCAGTTCCTGGCACAAACATACTAGATCTTACAAATGAGGTAGAACAGGTTGTTTTCTCTCTAAATGATGGAATACTAAAAGATCAAAATGTCTATCTTGAGTGGGTTTATGATCAAAGAAGGTACATAAATGGTGCACTAGAGCTTGTAAAGCAAAATATTGCTATTGGTGGTGTTTTGGCAATGATTGTGCTTTTTATATTTTTGAGATCATTTAGCTCTACTGTAATAGTCTCTATGGCTATACCAATATCAATTATTGGAACATTTACTGTTATGAATTTTCTTGATAGATCACTAAATGTTGTCTCTATGGCTGGAATCTCATTTGCTGTGGGTATGCTTGTAGATAGTGCTATTGTGGTTTTAGAAAATATAGATCGCCACCGCAAAATGGGCAAAAACTTCTTCCATAGTGCTTATGATGGGACGCGTGAAGTTATAGGGGCGATCATCGCTTCTGTTTTGACAACTATTGCTATTTTTATTCCAATACTCACCATAGAGGAAGAGGCTGGGCAACTTTTCAAAGATATCGCTCTAGCAGCGACAAGTGCAGTCACTATTTCACTATTTGTCTCAATGTCAGTTATACCAATGCTTAGTTATCAGATATTGAGATTTTTTGGCAAAGAGAAAGAGCACAAAAGAGGAGCGTTGCAAAATTTTGGACTTAAGCTTGTAGAGTTTATTGTAGGGCTTGTGAGAAGTGCGACAAAAAGTAACTTGCGAAGAGTTATTACTGTTGTTGTTTTTACTACAGTTGCGATATTTGGCTCTTACAAGATGTTTCCAAAGATGGAGTATCTTCCACAAGGCAATGAGAATCTAATCATAAATATTCTAATACCACCTCCTGGATTATCTTATGAAGAGAGAAAAAATATAGGCGAACATGTATTTGCTATGAATGATAAATACTTTGCCAAAGATGACGAACAACAAGAGACAATAGATGGAATCCCACCTATTAGAGATATGTTTTTTGTAGGGGCTGATGGATTTGTACTTTTTGGTGCAAGAAGCACAATAGAAGATAGAGCTTCAGAACTAATACCTCAGTTTATGAAGACAATCTACTCGATTCCTGGAATGTTTGGGATATCAATGCAGAGAGGAATATTTGAGAGAGGACTTGGCAAGGGTAGGACAATAGATGTCGATATCAGTGGATCAGATCTAAACAAAATAGTAACAGTTTCAGGGGTGATGTTTGGAATGATGAAAAAACAGATGCCAGAGGGTACTCAAATACGACCTCAGCCCTCCATTGAGATGCAATACCCTGAAGTTAGGATTATCCCAGATAGTCAAAAACTCAAAGCAGTTGGATTGAGTGCTCTTGATTTTGGTGTAGCTATAGATGTTTTGATGGATGGAAGAATCATAGGAGATTTCAAAGAGGATGGAAAAGAGAAGATAGATCTTATTTTGAAATCAAAAAAAGAGGATATAAATACTCCAGAAGAGCTATATTTTAGCGATATCTACACACCGCAAAAAGATGTAGTGCCAATATCTTCTCTCTCACAACTAGAGAGAGGTTATGGAATAACTGAAATTAGACACCTTGAGAGAGCTAGAACTATCACGCTTCAAGTCACTCCGCCAAAAAGCATGGCACTAGAAGAGGCTATGAGTATGGTTGAAGATAAACTAGTCCCAGCTCTTCATTCTCAAGGGATGATGGATGGTGTAAAAGTATCACTAAGTGGTAGTGCAGATCAATTGACAGTCACAAGAAAAGCTCTTGAGGGTGGATTTATACTTGCTGTTGTGATTATCTATCTTCTTATGGCAGCACTTTATAGTAATTTTGTCTATCCATTTATTATCATCTTTACTGTGCCTTTGGCAGTTTTAGGTGGATTTGTAGGGCTATTTTTGGTCAATGCTTTTGTAGGTGCTCAAGCCTTAGATATTTTGACCATGCTAGGATTTATTATCTTAGTGGGTATTGTTGTAAATAATGCAATACTTATAGTCTATCAAGCAATAAACAACATACGAGAGAGAGCTTTTGAACACTATGATGCAGTTATGGATGCGGTAAGAACAAGGCTTAGGCCAATCTACATGAGTACACTTACCTCTATTTTTGGTATGCTACCTCTTGTTTTATCTCCTGGACCTGGGAGTGAAATATATAGAGGATTGGGGGCTGTTATTTTAGGTGGATTGGCTCTTAGCTCACTATTTACTATTTTTGTAATCCCTGCCCTACTTCTATTTTTTATAAAAATGGAAAAAAGTGTAGAAGATATCGAAGAAAAAAAGGACTAAAATGAGAATTTTTATACTACTATTTATCACATCTATTTCACTTTTTGCTTTTAGTATGCAAGAAGCACTGGATTTGGCACTAAAAAACCATGAGCTTATAAAAAAAGAGGAGTTAAACCTAAAAAGTAAGGAGAAGATGCTAGAAATCTCAAAATCTTCTCTTCTCCCTCATCTAAACCTACTCTATGGTTATAGAGGAAGTAGTGAAGAGAATGCTTTAGGAGATAAAGAGAGCTCATATATTAGCCTACAAGGAAAATACAATATCTACAATGGTTTAAGAGATAGATACAATATAAAATCAAAAGAGATTGAAAAAAGTGCACAAGAGAGCAGAGTAGAGAGCATAAAAAGAGATATCACACTTCTAGTAAAAACAAACTACATAGAGGCACTCAAAGCTATCAAAAATATAAAAAGCACTGAAGAATCGCTCAAGCTAATAGAGGCACAAAGAGATGATGCAAATAACTTTTTT
>JAABSR010000129.1 GCA_011390245.1 Campylobacterales bacterium | reverse complement strand
GAGTTTTAGTTTCAGCCTTAGAGGCATCTTCAAATATCCACCTAGAAGAGCTTCTGAAGTTTTGCAAAAAAGATATAGAGATTGTTGGAGTGTTTGATAAAAAGTTTGGCTCTCCTATAGCTACGCCAAATGATTTTTCTATCATGGGTTTTGTGGATGTCATAAAAAAGATATCTTTTATAAAAAAAATTCAAAAAGAGATGTCAGATATCGCACTTGATTGTGACAAGGTTTTGCTTTTAGATTCTTCAGCTTTTAATATCCCACTTGCAAAAAAGATAAGAGATAGAGATAAAAATATAGAGATAATATACTATATCCTTCCTCAGGCTTGGGCTTGGAAATCGTGGAGAGCAAAAACTATAGAGAGCTATTGTGATAAGTTGTGCTCTATCTTGCCTTTTGAATCCTATCTATACAAAGAGAAGTATAGATTTGTGGGTCATCCGCTTCTTGATGAGATAGAGCTATTTAAAGAGAATGCATCAAAAGAGTACAAAAAGATACTTTTTATGCCAGGTAGTAGAAGATCTGAAGTTAGCTCACTCATGCCCGTTTTTAATCAATTAAGAGAGAGTCTTTCAAGAAGTGGTAAAAATTATAGTTTTACTATAGCGATACCTCAATTATTAAAGGGTGAAAATCTTAAAGATATGTATGGGGATTTGAGTAGGTATGAGATAAGTTTTGATGCAAAAGAGGCTCTATATGATTGTGATTTTGCTTTTATCTGTAGTGGTACTGCAACACTTGAGGCTACACTTATTGGAACGCCCTTTGTTTTGACATACAAAGCAAAAAAACTTGATTTTTGGATAGCAAAAATGTTAGTTAGACTTAAATATGTTGGATTGGCAAATATTATAAACATAAAAAGAGGTAAGAACCTTATTCATGAAGAGCTACTGCAAAATGAAGTTAATATAAAAAATTTGCTACAATCTTTTCACAAAAATGATGGAGCCGCGTTTTTGAGTGCTTCTAGGGAGATTAGAGACTATCTTAGTCATGGCAGTTCAAAAAATGTTGCAGAGATTTTAGAGAGCTAAATTATATAGGGGGATAAAGGTGAAGATAAAATATGTTTTAGCACTACTTATTTTTGGTGCTGTTTTTGTGTATGGGGCAGAATCAAGGATTATCAATGGAGCTCAAGCAAATGTAGCAGATACAAAATGGGATTTTATAGTATCTCTTAGAGATGGAGGTTTTCACTCATGCGGAGCCTCTTTGATTAGTAGCGACTGGGTTTTGACAGCATCTCACTGTGTTGTCTCTAATGGTAAAACTACAGACCCTAGTAATTTATCTATATCTTATGGAAACTATAACAATCAACTAGGGAATATAGCTAATATTTCTCAAGTGATAGTTCACCCAAATTATGATGATGTAGAGATAAATAATGATATAGCACTTCTGAAATTATCCTCTCCAATTAATAATATAGCTCCAATAATTCTAGATAGATCAAGTCCTTTAAGTGCTGGGATGGAGGCTTATGTAGGAGGATGGGGCAATATCTCAACAAGTGGGGATGTCTATCCTGAGAATCTTCAAGAGGTGATGGTGCCAGTAGTTGATTTTGATACTTGCAATAGCTCATACTTCACTTTGACAAATAATATGTTTTGTGCTGGTTATATGGCTGGTGGAAAAGATTCTTGTCAAGGGGATAGTGGAGGACCTCTTATTAGTCAAATTGGTGGCAAGTGGACACAAATTGGTATAGTTAGTTTTGGAGATGCATGTGCTGCGATAAACTACCCAGGTGTTTATGCAAAGGTTCAAAACTATATCTCTTGGATTGAGGGATATACTGGTCCATTGAGTAACTCTTCAAGTAGTCAATCATCTTCAAGTAGCTCAACTGTTGCAGTAGATACGACTTCTCTAGAAAATGGATGGCATCTACTAGGTGCTACACAAGATCTAAGTGGTGTTGATAAAATTGGAAATGTTAGGAGTTTTTGGAGATTTCAAAATGGTGCTTGGATTCAGGATGGAAGCGTAGAAAAGGGCAAAGGATTTTGGCTCTACATAGATAATTAATAGAGTGCTAAATGTAATTGGTGTATTATCATAGACTAATTTAAAGCTTAGTTTCAAGGTAGTGCATGGGTATAGGATTTATAGATTTACAGGCTCAATATAGAGCTTACAAAGATGAGATAGATAGGGCAATACAGGGAGTCTTGGATAGTTCAGCCTATATAATGGGTCCTGAAGTTAGTGCTCTTGAGAGTGAACTAAGTACTTTTGTAGGAGTAGAGCACTCTATAGGATGTTCAAGTGGGACTTCTGCTCTTGAGCTTGTGCTTAGGGCTTTGGGGATTAAAGAGGGTGATGAAGTGATAACTACTCCTTTTACCTTTTTTGCCACTGCTGAGATGATATCAATAGTTGGTGCAAAGCCGGTTTTTGTGGATATTGAGCCAGATACATACAATATAGATACCTCAAAAATTAAAGAGAAGATAACTCCTAAGACAAAAGCTATCATGGCTGTCTCTATTTTTGGCCAGATGCCAGATATTGATAATATAGCCAATATAGCAAAAGAGCATGGAATAAAGAGCATAGAAGATGGTGCTCAAAGTTTTGGTGCCACACTTAGAGGCAGAAAGTCATGCTCTATTGCTGAGATTTCAACTACTAGCTTTTTTCCAGCAAAACCACTTGGTGGTTATGGTGATGGAGGGGCGATTTTTACAAACGATAAAGAGCTTGAAGATAGATGTAGAGTCTTGCTAAATCACGGGCAAAACCAGAGATATAAACATTCACTCATTGGTATAAATGGAAGACTAGATGCAATTCAAGCTGCTATTTTGAGAGTTAAACTAAAGCACTTTCCAGAAGAGATTGCAAAAAGAGAAGAGATTGCAAAAAGATATGATGAAAATCTAAAAAATGTAGTAATCCCAAAAATTGCGACTGATAGGACAAGCGTTTATGCACAATATACTCTCCTAGTAGAAAATAGAGAAGAGTTTATAAAAGCCGCAAGTGAAAAAGGAATCCCTACAGCCATACACTATCCTATACCGCTATACAGACAAGAAGCATATAAGTTTTTGAATGAGAATCCAAATGAATACGATGTATGTGAAGAGGTTAGCTCAAAAGTAGTCTCTATTCCATTTAGTCCTTTCTTGAGTATAGAAGATCAAGAATATATTATTGAAAGTATAAATAGCATATCATGAATATAGGTTTGATTGGTTTTGGGGTGATGGGTAAAAATCACTATAGGGTTTTAAAAAATATACCTCATTGCAGAGTAGCTGGTGTATGTGATCCAATACTTTCAGTAGGCGATCTTGAAGAGAATATCTACAGAAGCGTAAAAGAGCTAATAGAGGCTGAAAAACCAGATGGTCTTGTTGTAGCCGTGCCAACTCCACTGCATGAAAAGGTGGCATTAGAGTGCATTGAGCAAGGGGTTGATATTTTGCTTGAGAAACCAATAGCTTCAAATGTAAAATCTGCCAAAAAGATACTAGAAGCTAGCAAAAAAGAGGGCATAAGATGTGCCATAGGTCATGTAGAGAGATTTAATCCTGTTGTAGAGACACTCAAAAATGAGATAAAAGATAAAGAGATATATTCTATCTCAATAACAAGAGTTGGGCCATTTCCACCTAGGATAGGAGATGTTGGTGTTTTGACGGATCTCTCAGTGCATGATATTGATCTTGTAAGATATGTAACTAGTAGAGAGTTTGTAGATATGAAGATTTTTAAATCAAAAAAAATACACAATCATAGTGAAGATAATGCAGAGATTTCCTTCTCTCTAGAGGATGATATTGTTGGAAATATCACAACAAATTGGCTAACTCCTTTCAAAAGAAGGAAAATCGAAGTAGCATGTAAAGAGGCTTATTATGAGGCTGATTTGATGAGTCAAGAGCTAATGGAGTACTCTTCATATACTCAAAATAGCTCTTATCTTAGTAGATGGTGTTTTGTCCAAAAGGGCGAACCACTAAGAAGAGAGCTAGAATCCTTTATAGGATTGCTTCAAGATAGAAGTAGTGAGGCATTAGCAACATTTGAGGATTCTATAAAGACTTTAGAGATTTTAGAAAAATATAGTTAAATTATTTTGGAGAGTTAATGGAAAAAGAACCAATGACTGCACACGGTTATGCAAAAGTTTGTAGTGAGTTAAAAAAATTAAAAGAGATAGAGAGACCAAATATAGT
>JAABSR010000128.1 GCA_011390245.1 Campylobacterales bacterium | reverse complement strand
GATGATGCCTCAGGGATGGCGATAGCAGATAGTTTGAGATCTCAAGCTTCAGCTCTTGGACAGGCTGTCAGAAATGCCAATGATGCAATAGGTATCATTCAAACTGCTGATAAAGCTATGGATGAGCAGATAAAAATACTAGATACAATAAAAGTCAAAGCAGTTCAAGCTGCACAAGATGGACAGACAACAGATTCTAGGAAGGCTATTCAGAGTGATATTTTGAGGCTACTAGAACAACTTGATAATACTGCAAACACTACAAGCTTTAATGGTCAACAGATGCTCTCAGGCTCTTACACAAACAAAGAGTTTCAAATTGGGGCGTACTCAAACAATACAGTCAAAGCCTCTATTGGACCAACTAACTCAGATAAAATAGGTCATGTTAGGTTTGAAACAAGCTCAGTATCAGCATCTGGTATGCTAGCTAGTGCTGGTGGAGCAAATCTAAATACTATTACATTTAAGTTTTTGCAAGTTGATGGAAAAAATGACTTCCAGCTAGAGACTGCAAAAATCTCCACAAGTGCTGGGACAGGTATTGGTACACTATCTGAAATCATAAACAAAAATGCTGATAAGATAGGCGTTAGAGCTGCATGGACAGTTATTGGTACAGGAATGGAGCCAATAGCCTCTGGAACAGTGCACGGTCTATCAATAAATGGCGTAACAATTGGAACTATCAATGATGTACAAAAAAATGACGCAGATGGAAAGCTAATAGCAGCCATAAATGCAGTCAAAGAGAGAAGTGGTGTTGAAGCATACACTGATAATAGAGGAAGACTTACTCTAAAATCAGTTGATGGTAGAGCTATTTCAGTTCATACTTTCTCAAGTTCAAAAGTCATGAATGGAACTTCAGCCGCTGCTGGAGGAAGTTTTCAAGGTATAAGTGGTGGAAGTCATGCTATTGTTGGAAGATTGACACTTACTAGACTTAATGCAAGAGATATTTTGGTCAGTGGTACTAACTTTTCTCAAATTGGCTTCCACTCAGCTCAAGGTATCTCAGAATACACTGTAAATCTAAGAGCACTTAGAGGTGAGATGGATTCAAATATAGCCTCTGCTGCTGGAGCCAACTTCAACATGGCAGTAGCAAGTGCTAATATGAATGGTATAGGTGCTGGTGTTACATCTCTTCGTGGTGCTATGGTTGTTATGGACCTAGCAGAATCTGCGATGAAACAACTAGATACGATTAGAGCAGATCTTGGTTCTGTTCAAATCCAGCTAATTGCAACGATCAACAACATCTCCGTAACACAAGTAAATGTAAAAGCAGCAGAATCCCAAATAAGAGATGTTGACTTCGCTCAAGAATCTGCGACATTTAGTAAACACAACATACTAGCACAATCTGGAAGCTTTGCACTAGCTCAAGCAAATGCAGTCCAACAAAATGTACTAAAACTACTTCAATAAACCAATCCCTCAATAAACATTTCCATCAAGGTTTTTTAGACCTTGATGAAACAAAGGTTCTTTTATGAATAATTTTCTAGAGACAAATATTAAAGCATTAGAGAAGATAAACCCACTGCTTGTTACAAAACTAAAAGAGATAAAAGAGAACCAAAAATATGATGTTTTTGTAGATAGTGATCCAGTCAATATAAACATAGTAGAAAAGGAGAGCAAAGAGCCTGTATATATCTCAAAACCAGTGGATGAGACACTTAAAATTTTTGAGGATTTCAAGGATTACACACTCTATCCATTTCTCTATTTTTTTGGTATAGGAAATGGGATATTTTACAAACTTCTACTAAAAAATCAGTCACACAAAAGAGTAGTAGTCATAGATCCAGAGATAGAACTTATCTATATCGCTTTGCATTTTGCGGACTTCAAAGAGGAGATAGAATCTTTAAGGCTTATTATCATGCATACAGATGATTGTAGCTACGCAAATATAAACCAGCTAATAGCAAACAAAGATGCAAAAATCTACTCAAAACTCTACAATATCCACATATTTTTATCCTACTACAACAGATATACTGACATCCTAATAGAGATAAATAAAATTTTTATAAGAGCTATAGAGCACAATATAGTCTCTGTAGGAAATGACGCAACAGATGCAGTGATGGGACTTGATCATCATGTCAGAAATATTCCATATATGCTCAACACTCCTACAATTGATGAACTTGTCAATAAGGGCAGAAATAGTGAAAGTGCTGTTATTGTCTCAACAGGTCCATCTCTTCATAAGCAGCTACCAATCCTAAGAGAAATACAAGAGCATGTCACTATTTTGTGTATTGATGCATCACTGCCAATCCTTGAACAGTGGGGAATAAAACCAGATATTGTCTTGACTATTGAGAGGATTCCACTAACTGCTGAGTTTTACAAAAAAACATCAGTTGAGTTTCAAGAGGGGATTATTTTTGCAATAACTTCACTAGTGCACAAAGATCTCAGAGATAGCATAAAAGCAGGGGTTGTGCAGATGAGCACTAGACCTTTTGGCTATACAAGATATTTTGACCTTGTAAGATGGGGATATCTTGGCATTGGTATGAGTGCTGCAAATATGGCGTATGAGCTTGCTGTGCATACAAAGTTTAAAAGAGTGGTATTCATAGGTCAAGATCTAGCTTATGGCGAAGATGGCAACTCACACTCTAAAGGATATATATTAGACAAAGATGAGTTTAAACCAAGTGAAGTAAATGTCTATGTAGAGAAATATGGTGGCGGAGATACTGTTAGGACAAACAATATATGGAAGATGTTTTTGAATTTCTTTGAAAACGATATCGCAAATACTCCAATCAAACTAGAAGTGATAAACTCAACAGAGGGTGGAGCAAGAATCCATGGATCTTTGGAGATTCCTTTTGCAAAAGTCGCTTCTGAGATAATAGATAAAACTCACAAAAAAGAGAAAATAATCCTAGAAAAGCTTCCAAAAGAGGAGAGGGAGAGACTACTTGAAGAGACAAAAATAAAAGTAGTAGAGATGTTTGAGTATGGGTATAGCGTCAAAAAAGAGGTAGAAGATCTATTTTTGGAGATCACTGAAGTGACAAAAAAACTAGAATCTCTAAATGAGGAAAATCGCTTAGAAGAGATAGATTTTGATCATATTCAAAATCTAATAGAGAAGCTAGATAAGATAAAAGATTACTTTTTGGATTCTAAGTTTTTGTGGATTTTTATAGATGCAGTTCAATCTTACATAATACATCAAGAGCTTGAGATTGCAAAAATACAGACGATGTATGTAGTGGATGATATGAAGAAAAAGGCAAAACTTATCGATTGGATTTATGCTCATAAGTATTGGCTATTTTCTCTTGCTGGGGGGATGGATGCTGTTTTGGAGACTACAAAAAAGGCTGCAAGTGAGTGGATGGAGATACCACAAGAGTACGCCTAAGAATCTAGAAGGTTTTTAAACTCTCCCCAACCTCGCATCCTCAAAAGACATGCTGGGCATTTTCCACATCCAAATCCCCACTCAAAGAATCTATCACGATTCCCCTCATAGCAAGTGTGGGATTCTTTGATTACCAACTCCAAAACGCCCTCCTCTAGAGCAAGCTTGAAAGTCTCTGCTTTATTTAGTTTCATGAGCGGATAGTGAAATTTTATGTTCTCTTTGCTGCCTAGATTTAAACTATTTTCAAGGCTAAGAACAAAATCCTCTTGGCAATCTGGATATCCACTATAATCACTCTCACAAACTCCTGTGATGAGATTTTTTGCACCTATTTTTTGGGCATAAGCGTGAGCTATTGTAAACATTAGTGCATTTCTATTTGGCACATAAGATGATGGTAGTGAGCTATTTAGCGGATGTGGTTTATTTATATCACTACTACTCTCAAGAAGTGAAGAGTTTTGAAGCTTTTTGAAGATATCAATCTCAAAAAACTCACTCTCTACCCCTAAAATATCAGCGATTTTTTTGGCTTGAGCTATCTCTATTTCATGTCTTTGCCCATAACCAAATGTGATAGTTTTCACATCTTTAAATCTATTTAGTGCCCAGCCCAAACATGTAGTAGAATCTTGTCCACCACTGAAGATAACAACGGCTAACATACTATTTCAATAAAATTAGCTTTTTTAACTTTATCAGCTCTCTACATTTGTAGCACTTACCACACATCTTTTTATTTATCGGATTTGTGCATGAAAAAATTAAATCAAAAGGTAACTTTTTATGATTTTTAGCAATTTCTTCTTT
>JAABSR010000127.1 GCA_011390245.1 Campylobacterales bacterium | reverse complement strand
GATTGAACTCTTTGAGGAGGTGGTCGGGGTGGAGAATCTTATACATTGCACCCTGTTGTGCAGGTGTTTTTGGCTCTGTGATGTCAAAATAGGCACATCGCAAATCTACATCATTTATCAAATCATTTTTGAGATTTTCACAAAATGGCTTCGCAATTTCTCTATAAAAATATTCAGTCTTAAAATCAAGTATCTCTTTTCCACTCCACTCTAAAAATTGCTTTTTAAAGCCTTTGTTCTGCCAAAAAAGCTTCTCAAAATCTCTAGCATCATAGATAAACCACGATTCTAGATTTGTAATGATGATATGTTTTAGAGTGTCATTACCCTCTTTTCGCTCCTGCATAAAATAGAGTATCGATTCAAAAAATGCCTTTTTTGAAATATCACTTTGAGTGACCATTTCTGATTTGTTGTCAATACGCTTGACTTCGATGATGATTTGAGGCTTTCCATCTTTGAAAATCGACCAGTCGATATTGGCTTTTGTGTTGATATTGTAGTCATAACTATTTTTAAGAAAGTCTCGTATTTCTGTTTTTTGATGCTCTTCGGATTCATTTTGATTGGTTTTTTTTAGCTTCTCTAGATTCTCCACAAAAGCTTGAAAGTCTGACTTTTTTATCGTACTTTTTGAGAGTAGGGGGTTGAGAAACTCTCTTGTGGTGAGTATTTTGTGTATAAGCAATATATTTACCTTTTGTTGTTTATTTGTAGTGACAACATAAAAATCTCCTAAGAGTTGATAGTAAAATTATATCACACGCCTAAAAATCTACAAAAAAGCCATTATCTCCTAAGATTTTTCTCATTTTTGGAATATCATCTTTTTTGATAAGCACCCTGTAGCCTTGTGCTTTGATTATTAGCTCTTGAAGTTTTTTGTTTGTGGCGAAAAGATTTAGAAGTTCTCTCTGCTCATCTAGTTCTATTGTGACCATTTTGAGATCACGATGAAGTAGATTTGCTCTCTCTTTTATCTCTTTCAAAAACTCTCTAAAAATAGCAGGGATTTCATCACTAAAGATTTTGTAAAAATTATCTATCTTTATCTCCAAAGTCTTGTAGTTGTTACAATCCCTAAAAATTTTGGCATAACTTAAAATATAACGACCCTCATCAATTTTGTCACAATATCCATCAAGTTTGGCAATAGTTATAGAATCTTTTGGATCAAGAGTGATGATTGGTTTAAACTCATCAAACTTGAGTGCTTTTTTGCTTGTTTTGACAATTTTTGGGATGTAGTTTTTAGAGAAGCCAAAAACATACTTGCCAAACTCACTAAGCTTTATATACTCTAAGCTATCCCATATACTGACATAGGACTTGCCTTTGAGTGTAAAGTTACACTCTGATTTTGGGGTGTTGTATTTTAACTCCAAAACTCCCAATGCGCCAAAATAGAAGAGTAGGCCTTTGAGATTTGGCACTGCAAAAAGTGAAAGATAGCCATCTCTAACATCAAAAACACCCTCCTGTTTTTTCCCATCTGGATAAGTAAAAACTCCATCAAATTCATAATTTTCCGTCTTATATCTACCTTCGTAGTAGAAAAAAAGATCTCTATATTTACAAAAGAGGATCAGATCATATACTGATACCCAGCCATCTTGAGGGAGATTTTTGATAATCGTATTAGCTGCATCAAAAAGCCCAGATTCTGAAAAATTGATAGGATCAAAGCGAACCCCTTTGAGATGTGTGCAAAAAAAGCGTGCTATGAAAAAATCATATTTATTCCTCATCTTGTTTTCTATAAAAGCCTTGATAGCGGATGCATCATCAAAAAATTCAAATCCCCTAGAAGAGAGTGCATTCCAAAAACTTCTAGTGAGCATATCCGTTGCGATGATATTGTGTGGTTTTGCTTCAAAAAACTCTTGGGTATCTGTAGAGGATTTGAGGATATTTAGTGTCTTAGCTAGTGGTTTATCGCTATTTTTACCAAACTCTAAAAGCCTACTTTTACACATCTCATAAAATGTCTGAAAAAAGGAGAAAACTCCAGATTCATTACTATAGTGGTACTCGCATTCACTAGGATTGCTAGCTACTATATCATACTCTTTTGGTAGCTCTATGATATACCTAAGGAGTGCTCTTGTTGCTGGCTGGATATAGAGAAATTCTTTAATTTTACCCCTATAATCAAAAAGTGCTCTTTGTTTTATAAGCCCTCTTTTATTTGGAAGCTTTTTTATCTTTTCACCAGAGCGTTTCCCCTCTTCTGGAAACTCTTCAAGTTCAAACTTTTTTAGTCCATCTTCATCAAACCACATAGTCAAATCTTCCCATGTAAGATAATGATAAAGGAGGCTTGTTTCAGTGTCACTATTTAAGATCATAAATATTTTTGCTCTATACTTTGAGAGAGTGAGAATATTTATAACACTACTTTTAAAGGATGAAATTTTTATAGGTTCCCAGTTCTTTTTATATCGAAAATCTTTATCAATACTAACGCTTGCATCTAAATCTATATGCTCCATGATAAAACCAAAAAACTCTATCAATTCATCTTTGTGCATAGAATTGGTAAGCTCTCTAACTTTGCCAACATCAAACTCTAAAAATCTATTTTCCATATACTACTCCATCATCCTAATAAAAACTCTAGCTCTTTTTGACTTATCTGTTTCAATCCTCCATCATCTCCGCTGATAATCTTATCACTTAGATCACTCTTCATCCCTTGAAGCTCCAATATCTTCTCCTCTATTGTTCCTCTTGTGATCATTTTGTAGCTAAAAACCGTGCTCTGCTGTCCGATACGATGTGCTCTATCTACTGCTTGATTCTCCGCTGCCCTATTCCACCAAGGATCAAAAATAAAAACATAATCCGCAGCTGTAAGATTAAGCCCTACACCGCCCACTTTTAGTGTCATGAGGAAAAGTGAGACTTTTTTATCACTCTGAAATCTCTCTACTAAAGCCTGTCTATCTCTTGTGCTTCCAGTCATCATGAGATATTCAATACCTAAAGATTCAGCTTTTGTGCCAATTGCATCAAGGCTTCCTAGATAGTTGGCAAATATGAGTACTTTGTGATGGTTGGCAACTATATCTTCTAACATCTCAAACATACTCTCAATCTTAGAAGATGGTATTGGCTCTTCACTTTTGAGTTCTGGGACTGAGGCGATTTGTCGAAGGTCATTAAATGCTTGAAATATGGCAAATTTAGAGCCTTCAATCCCACTAAGTGCTATCTGTTTTTCTAGTATAGCTTTGTAGTACTCTTTTTGCTTATTGTAGAGGGCTTTGTGAGAATCCTCCATATCCACATAGACGATCTGCTCTTGTTTTGGTGGAAGCTCTTTTAGGACATCACTTTTGAGACGACGCATGATAAAAGGGGAGATTTTTGCCCGCAATATCTCTGCTACATTCTCATTATCCTCTCCTTGTATTGGAGTAGCA
>JAABSR010000126.1 GCA_011390245.1 Campylobacterales bacterium | reverse complement strand
AATCTTTTTTGAAGTGTCCTATAGATCTAAACATTCCGCTATTTATAAATCTAAAAAGAGAGTATAACTCAAAAAGAGAGTTCTCTATAGGAGTGCCACTGAGTGCAAATTTATGTTTTGCTTGCAAGAGCATAACTGATTTTGAAGCAAGAGAATCTATATTTTTTATATTTTGGGATTCATCTAATATCACCACATCAAAAAGAGTATCTTTTAAAATCTCGATATCATTACGCACTATTGCATAAGTTGAGAGGACAATTTGCGTTTTTTCTATCTGCTTTAAATCTCGCTCTACTCCATAATAGAGGTAGTATTTCAGATGTGGTGCAAACTTTTTTAGCTCATTTTGCCAGTTTACAATCAAACTCTTTGGCATCACCACTAGGCTTGGTTTTTTACACTCTGGATAGATTAGAGAGAGAAGACCAATAGCCTGAATAGTTTTCCCAAGCCCCATATCATCAGCCAAACAACCACCAAAATCATTATCATAGAGATATTTGAGCCACCTTATTCCATGTTTTTGATACTCTCTTAGTGTTGCGTTTTTTAGTGTTGGGAGTTTGCTTTTGGATTTTTGTAGCTTTGTAAAGCCCTCATAAAACTCTCTAGATTTTTTAAAAGGCATCTGATTTTTTTGGCTAATAATCTTCTCAATCTCTGGAAGATCAAAAAATGAGACCTTGACCTCTTTACCCTCTTTTTTGAAGATTCGCTCTAGATTTTTTATGTAGCCACTATTTATGATGCACTTTTCACCATTACTTAGTGGTATATA
>JAABSR010000125.1 GCA_011390245.1 Campylobacterales bacterium | reverse complement strand
TATGTGAGATCTCATCTGATACTCAGTACCAAGCCAGAGGTCTATTTTTCCAGTGTAGAGATAGAGTGCATTTAGTGAGTTTACTCCAGAGTAGGATAGGTTTTCAAATCCTCTCTCCTTTAGAGCCTCAGAAGAGTAGTCGCTCTCCA
The DNA here is from genome assembly GCA_011390245.1 of Campylobacterales bacterium. Lineage (GTDB taxonomy): Bacteria > Campylobacterota > Campylobacteria > Campylobacterales > JAABSR01 > JAABSR01. The sequence goes on along the minus strand of JAABSR010000125.1, from coordinate 4,103 downwards.
CTTGAAGCCCAATTTTTTTTAGACTTTTGATATCTTCTATGCTAGATAGCTTTTTTTCAAAACTCTTTTTTGCTAAAAAAACCATCTCAATAGAGCCAATAGGACCTACCCATTTGAAAAGCTTCTCTCTCTTTTTTGATCTTATGGTGGAGAAGAGTGCTACATTTGAGCTCTCTTGAATAAGCTTGTATCCCTTCTCCCAATCGACCATCTTTATCTCACTATCTATTTCCGCTCTTTTTAGTATCTCTTTTACTATCTCATAAGAGATTCCTCTTATTTCACCATCTTCCATGTAGTTATAAGGAGGAAAATTATTCTCTGTAAGGACAACTAGCTTTTCTGCTTGAGCCACAGTAAGTAGGAGAAGTAAGGCTACTAAAAATTTAAATATTTTTTTCATTCTTGATCCTCTTTTTATTCCTTTGTATGAGTATTAGTTTTATTATAAATCTAGGAATAAGCAGAAGAAAATAAAAGAGCAGGGTATAGAGAAGTGAGTGATAGAAGATGGAGTTTTTTTCCATTGCTTTTGCAAATCTCTCAAAAATATCTCCACCATGCATCACAAAAGACATGACAACCAAAATCACTAGAAAAATCAATATCTCTCTTAAACCTACTTTTATCATAATCTATCTATTTGCCTAAGTATGAAGGTGTGATTTTTGCACTACCAAGCGAGCTTGCTTTTGCCTCATCAAGTGTTGATACACTATCTTTTGATACGGCATAGATTGTTATTTGATATCTATGTGTTTCACCTACAGGTGGAAAAGGACCTGCATAACCTACAGCCCCATAAGATTCAAGAGATGTCATGCCTTCATAATCAGATGCAACACCTTGTGGAAGAGAGAGTACGGTTGAAGGAATATTGATCACTCCCCAATGTAGTGAGTTTTGATAATCTAAATCTATCATCTCTATAGCATAACTCATAGTGCCACTTGCTCCACTGCTCCAAGATAGGGCTGGTGAGAGATTTTGAGCACCACTCTCTTCGCTATAAGTGTGGGCAAATTTGACATCCATCAAAGCACCATCTTGAATATCTTCTGAAGTTAGTTTGAATTCTGTAGTATCTGTAGCCACTGTAGAGGTATCTATTTGACAGCTACTATTGTTTATATTTACCCAAAAGCCACTCCCTTTTGCTATACTTGTTAGCTCTCCATCTCCTTTTGAGTATTGCTTCCAGCCATTTTCATCATAACTCCACAATCTAACTACACAATCCTTATCAAAAGATTGCAAGGTCGCTATATCTTCTACAGCTCCCACTAGATTCCAGTTATTATTCAAATCAAACTCTTGAGCCTGAGCTAGTGAGGCAGCAACAAAAAACGATAATACTACTTTAATTCTCTTCATGTTTTTCCTTTTGAGCGATATATTCTGCGGTATCATTCTAGCAAAAATTCTCTTATTAGTTTGAGTGAGGTATAAAATATCCTACACCTTTTATGTTTTTGATAACTGTTTTTGGTATTTTCTTTTTAATATTTTTTACAAGTGTTCTAAGAGATTCTTCGCCTATTTCTCTCTTTCTCCAGATGATATTTATTAGCACCTCTTTTGGTATTACTGTGCCTATATTTCTTGAGAGCTCATTTAGAAGCTCAAACTCGTTATTTGTCAGTATATAATCTACCCCTTTTGTTTTAACACTTCTTGAGCTTTTGGTGAAAGTGCACTCCTCACCTAGCTTGATAGAATCGATACTTTTTCTAGTTTGCATCTGTTCTATTGAGATTTTTAGTGCCTCAAAAAGCTTTTCACTGCTTATTGGTTTGACAAGGTATTTTGTCAAGTTTAGCTCAGAGGCTTTTAGTAAAAGGTCAGTATCTGTATAGGCTGTAGTTATGATGATTTTGCATTTATTATCTCTTTTTCTGATCATAGCAGCAAGTTCAAGCCCATTTAGTCCCATCATCTCAATATCTGTGATGACTATATTTGGTTCCATCTGCAAAAATAGATTATAACCATCATATCCATTGTTTGAAGTTCTCACATCATCACAATACATTCTAAGTACAGAAGCTATGTTTTCTCTCATGAGCAACTCATCTTCAACATATAGAATCTTTAATCCCTTTAATCTGCTTAAAATAGATTCATTATCCAAATTAACTCCTTGGAAGTTTTATTGATAAGGTGACTCCTCCTATATCATTATTTTTTGCATATATCTCACCAAACATAAGATTTTCTATGATTATTTTTGACATATATAATCCTATGCCAGTTCCAGTTGCCCTATGGGTAGTAAAGTATGGTTCAAAGATTCTATCTACTATCTCTTTTTTAATCCCTCCACATGTATCTGCAAACTCAATAATCACTAATTCATCTGAAGTTTTCTCTCTTATATAGAGTGTCTCAGTTTTTAATCCCCTCTCTTTTGTTGCATAGAGCGAATTTGAGACTAGGTTTATAAACACTTGGACTAGTTCATTTTTGAATCCAACCACTTCAAGTTTATCATCTATATCTACTACTATATTTAGAGATGAAAGATCTAGCGTATTTTTTGATATAGATATACATTTCTTTATAGTATCTTTTATAAAAAATATATCTTTTCTCTTTTGAGGCTTAAAAAATGTTCTAAAATCATCAATAGTTTCAGACATATATTCTAGAAGTTCATTGGCGTCTTTGATGTTTTTTTCCATGAGTTCGGGGTTTAGAGTCTTTAGCTTGTATGCATTTTCTATATGCATCAAGATAGATGATAGATTTGATATAGGTTGTCTCCATTGATGTGCTATAGCACTTATCATCTCTCCCATAGATGCCATTTTGCTTTGTTGAGCCAAAACCCTCTCTAGAAGTGCCCTCTCTTTTTTCTCTTTTGATTTTTTCAAGATATCGCAAATCTTTTTGGTTAACTTCTCAAAGCTTATTGGTTTTATTAGAAACGAATCAATACCCACATCTATTGCTTCTATTAGGTTACTTGAATCATCATGAGCACTAACTATCATAAATGGCTGCTTCTCTTCAATTTCAAAGATTCTGTTTGCAAATTCCAATCCACAAACCACAGGCATAGTCAAATCAGAAATAACAAGTGATATTTCAATTCCTAGATTTTTTCTTTGATGGTAGCTTTCTAGAGCATCTAGCGGGGATTCAAAACAGATCACTTCTTTGAAAAACCTAGATAAAATCTCATCAATAATATCCAAAAAAAGATGGTCATCATCTACTATCATTATGACCTTATCTTTTGCTAAATCTTCTAGCTCTTTGACTATATCTTTTATATCATCCATTTTTTAGCTTTTGATTTTAAAAGTTATCCTGAAAATTGCTCCCTCTTCCCCATCTTCTAGCTCTATGTCTCCACCCATATTCTCTTTTATTATCTTTTGTGAGAGGTATAGACCTATCCCAGTGCCTTTATCACCTTTTGTGCTTACATAGGGATCAAAAGCTCTCTCTTTTATCTTTTCATCTAGCCCACCTGCATTATCTTCTATCTCCACTACGCCTATGTTTTCACTCTTTTTGTAGGCTTTTATAGAGATTTTTTTATCTTTTATGCCTCTTTCAAAAAGTGCATCTGCTGAATTAATTAGTATATTTATCAGCACTTGATTTAGCTCTTTTTGATAGCCATAGACTAGCAGTGCTGTTTTGGAAAAATCTAGATATATTTTGATCTCACCACAATTTAGCTTTGGTTCTAGTATCGTTAGTGTCTCTTTTATGCTCCCTATGACATCAAATTCTGATTTGTTTATCGTAGGTTTTAGAAAATTTGAGAAGTGTGAGATGGTTGATACCATGTGCTCTATTTGATTATCTATCTTCTTATCTAATTCTAGAGCTGAGTTTAAGCAATCTTTTGAGCAATCAAAATCCTCAATATCTTGGATATGTCTCGCTACCATGAGTGGAATGGCAGAGAGAGGCTGTTTTAGTTGATGTGTAATAATTGCCAACATTTCACCCATCATTGCCATTTTGGATTGTTGCATGAGTCTTTTTTCTAGTTCAGCTTCTCTATTTTTTGATTTTGCTTGATTTAGTTCATTTACTATTTTTTCAAGTTTTCTTAGAAGCTGTGAGCTATCAAGTGGCTTTAACAA
>JAABSR010000124.1 GCA_011390245.1 Campylobacterales bacterium | reverse complement strand
ATACAACTAGTAGCCCTAGCTCCCTAGAGACAAATAGCACCACTTATATAGCTATGCCTTGTGTAACTAGTAGTTGCAAAGTGGACTACTCAAAACATGATGTCTATGTATATAGTGAGGGTGACTTTATAAGAAACCCTAAAACTATATATAGAGGTCAAAGTGTTTATGTTAAGAGAAAGTAGCTCTACTTTCTCTTGTATAAGTAGATCCCTGAGAGTACGATAATCAATGCTCCGATGATTGTGTATATATCAGGGATTTCACTAAAAAATAGATATCCTAGAATCACTCCACCTACTATCTCAAGGTATTGATATGGAGCTAGGTTTGAAGCATTTGAGATCTTGAAGGCTTTAGATATAAGCAGATGCACGATAGTAGATATGATAGCACTAAAAATGAGCAAAACCCACTCAATAGGTAGTGGGTTTTCAAATCTTAAAAGCTCTGAGTTGTTTAGATCTCCATATATTAGAAGTGGTAAAAACCAGATAGTGCCAAAGATTCCAATCCAAAACTGAATAGTCAAAATATCTGAGGTTTTTCTATTTTGTGTTATTTTTCTAATGTATGCTAGATAGATTGCAAAAAATGTAGCTGAGATGATTGGGAAAAGGCTTGAAAGCCCATATATAGACCAATTTGGTCTGATGATAATAAGTGCTCCAACCAAACCAAGTATGACAGCAATAAGTTGTGATGGTTTGATAATCTCTTTTAGAAATATGGAAGATATTGCTACTAAAATCAGCGGCTCTACAAAGAAAAGAGCGATATTGTTTGCTAGTGGGAGGTATTTTAGACCCAAAAATAGAGAAAATATTGCAAAAAATGCTATGAGTGAGAGTATGATGTATTCGCCTCTTAATCTTCCTAGCTCTTTTTTGAGGATATACATATAGAGATAGATTATAAAAACTTTAAAAATAAACATAGTAGCTGTAATAAAACCAACAGCCAAAGAGCTACTTAGATATTTGATAATCGCATCACTCGCTGGTATGCTAAAAGCTGCAATTGAGACTAAAATGACAGCTTTTGTGTTATCATCCAAAGTATTATTCAAATATTCGCCTTATGTTAAAAATTAGCCACTTTAGATAAAATGGTACATATATTATTTTTTTGGGATTGAATGCAAAACAAGATTTATAAAGATATTCTTATTGAGTTTAAAAACAACTTCAAAGATTTTAGGAAGTTTTGTAAAATCGATGAAATCGCTACACAGAATATAATAAAGAGTGTACTAAAAGATGAACCTCTAAAGAATCACAAAGAAGAGATAAGAAAGGGTGTGAGTACCTTTTTCTTGGAGGCAGGATTTAAGGCATTTTTGTTTTTCAAGCAAGATGAATCTGTAGTTTTAAATCTAAAAATAGTGGATTTTGAAAACAATATATTTATCGATGCACTTAAAAAAAATATAGATAATCTCAATAGAGAGCTAAAATCATCTGCAAACATAGATGATGTAAAGTTTTTGGAAAAAGATACTACAGATAAGATTTCAAAGATGATTTGTGTCTCGATTGACAAAGAGAATCGAAAAGAGATTATTAGAAACTACATAAAAAAATCTTTAGACTTAAATCCAAGAGATGCTATCTTTTTTATAAATGGCAGAATAATGATAAAGTATTTCAAAGAGAGTGAATCTGCCAAAAGGATGTTTGATACTATCTCTCCTGAAGCTCTAAAAGAGATAGAAAAGAGAGTAGAAAAAAGTGGGCTTGATGCAAAAATAAAAGATATGATAGGAAATCTACTAACTCAAGAGCTAAACCCCTCCAAGGTTGATAATCTCTACTTTGCAAAAAATCTTATAAGGCTACTACAAGAGAAGTTTTTAAAGTTCCTACCAGAAGATATACTAAAAGAGGAGCCACTTGTTCAGCAAGGCTATGCAAACTATATTCTTAGAAATAATTTTGATAAGTGTATGTTAATAATTGCCAAACACCTACTAGAGGGGCTTGGCAATAGAGATAGATTTATAGAGAGTTTTGTGAGGTTTTATAATGGAGATACTACATTTTCTCCAACTGGCAAAAGATACAAAAAGAGTGATATCATCGATAGTGAAGGTCAAAGATGGAATGGCTCAACTCTACTTCAAGTAGTTTTGCAAAAGAAGCAGGGATTGGAGAAACTAAAAAAAGTATTAGAGGATATCAAAAATACAAAAGAGGCTGTTTTAAGAATAGAAGAACAAAGAAGTGAGATAGCCAAAAATATAGAGAAGTACAAATATGAGATAGAGCACTTAGAGGGTGAATTTGCAAAAAAAATAGATGATGCTCAAGGGTCAAAAGATAAGATAGTAGAGCTAAGGACAAAACTTCAAAAGAGCAAAAATCAAGATGAAAAAAGTGAGCTTAATGATAAAATAAGCACTATAAGTAGAGAGATAAAGACAAAATCTAGAGAAGAAGAGAGGGCTTTAGCAAATAAGAAAAAAAATGAGCTAGAGATTGAGAGAGCAGAGATAAAACTTAAAACACTGGCAAAAGATATAGAGGCATACGAGCAGAAACTTATAAAAAATAATGAGCAAAAAGATAACCTAATAAAAAACCAAAAACCTCTTGATAAAAAGTATGAAGAAGTGGCTACAGCACTAGCAAAAGCAATATCCTCTTTTAGAGGTGTTTAAAAATTTAGTTTTAATTTTAATTTGATTTGATAAAATAGTTTATCTAAAAACTTAAGGAAATATCTTGAGCTTAAAACTTGCACTTATATCAAAGAAGATATCAAAGGAGTATTTGAGTAAAAAAATAGCTGTAGATTATGGTAATGTGAGCATAGACTTTTTTGAGAAGCTACCGCAAAGCTTTGAATGCTGGAATGAGAAAAGTGTATATAGTTCTATTATCTTGGATCTATCTTTTTGCAAAGAGACAAATTTTTCTATTATAAATGAGATAAGAGAGACACCTCTAATCTTGATAGTAGATGATATAACTGATAAAAATGAGAGAACGCTTTTAGAAGAGTCTATCATCAGAGGTGCTGAGGGTTTTGTAGAAAAAGATATTACAGATGAGCAACTTCAAAAGGTTATATATCCACAATTTGATAGGCTAAAATTTTGCGATAGCTACACAAACATAATAATAGACTCTTTTGTGACATTTCACTCCTCACTTGATCTCTCCTCAAAGATGATATCAATTGCCAAAATAGTCTGTAGAAGATATGAGATACCAAATGACCAAAGAGCTGATATATACAGATCACTAAAGATTCTTTCAGTTGCAATAAAGACAAATTCAATAATAAAAACTATAAGGTTTTTTGAAGATATTAGGATTGCAAAAACACTTCTTAGATTGCTAAAAAGTAGCATAAAACCTGATTGTATTAAGTCAAATATTATCCACATGATATATAACTTTACAAGAGTTTTGCACCACAACAGAGGACTAAGAGAGTATGTCACAAAAAGTGGTGATATGAAGGTATATGATGAGATTCTAGCTATTTTTGAGAGAAAAGAGGTTTTTATAGAGAGAGGGTCAAATCTTGAATCTATATGGATAGATCTTATTGAGGCGACCTCAGTTTGTGATATGGATTATGCTAATTCTGTAGATGATTTTATCAGATTTGCAAATACTATCTCAAAATACTCTATCATCTACTCAAGAGGTGCGATAGTCAAGATTGTGAAAAATAGCGGCTTTTTGGAGTATCAATTGGTTCTTCAAAATGAGCACTCTGTAGTAGATGAGATATGTACTCAAATCAAAGAGGAGATCAAAAGTAGTGATAGAGTAGCTCTGGTAAAAATAGAGAAAAATATCACCCTCTCTTTGAAGATAGAAAAAAGTTTAGAGGAAGAAGATAGCACGATTGCTCTAAATAGAAGTATTGAGGGTAAAGAAGAGGAGACTAGTCAAGAAAATATCAAGCTAAATTTTAGTGATGGGGCAAAAAGAGATAAGACTTCAGCGGTTGATTATTGTGAGAAAGTTAGACAAGAGATAGATATAGATGACTATCTTGATACACTCTTGCATCTAGAATCTGATGTAGAGGATATTATAACTTCAGAGATTAAGCTATCTCAAGATACTTTGAGTAAGGCTTCTGAGATATTCTCAAAATATGGCTCATTTTTGGGAGAGCTACCAGAGTTTTCTGATCTCTCTTATGTTGTTTTTACTTTGGCTTCTGTTTTGAGAAATACAGATTTCAACTCACTTGAGAAAAATGAGAAGCTAATCTATAAGATGCTTGTCTCGGTTTTGGAAGATCTAAAAAA
>JAABSR010000123.1 GCA_011390245.1 Campylobacterales bacterium | reverse complement strand
GATTAGATTGATATCAGCATTATCATTAGGGTAGATATTAAAATCTAATAGTCCTCGCTCGCCAACTCTAGTTGGGCTAACATTTTTGCCAACTTCTACAATCTTGCCACAAACATCTGCCCCTTGGATTCTAGGAAAGGTAAAACTATCTTTATTGCTTACATTAAAAGAGGTAACATCCTCTTCGTTATCAATTGGATAGAGACCAAGTCTAGCTTTTCTATCGGTATTGTTTTTGGCAGTAGCATATACCTCTACTAACACTTCATTATCTTTAGGTTTTGGAGTTTCTATATCTCTGTATTGGATTTTGTCAATATCACCGTGTTCTGTTAAAACCATTGCTTTCATCTGGAATCCTCCTTTTTAAATTATTACTCAACTTTCGCACCTAAAAAAGCCAGTTAAATTAATGCCAAAAGCTGAAAAAACCCTATAAAAAGGCACAATTTATGAAACTTGATAATTTTATCCAATTAGCTACAATAAAAATGTTTTTATCAAAATGGGAAAATAAGCTATAGCTTAATAAACTCATTGTCTAAAAGATTTGTACTTAGAAATTGTTTTGTAAGTGTTTCTCCAATACCTAAAAGAGTTTTTATAACTTCTGCACTCTGAATAGAAGCTGCAAATGTAACAGAAAAGGCTGGATTTCCGATAATAGTCTCAGCACCGCTAGAGCCATCTTTGTAAAAGTTTTCTAAGGTAGTAGAGGTACAAAATTGCCCATTCATTCCAGCGATTGCACCATGAATAAATGGCTTCTTATAGTTTTTGCAGACAAATGAGAGCTCTAGTTTTGTTTCAGGATTGTCTAAAGCATCTACAATTGCGTTAGCCTCAGAGATAAGATTGTAATCATTTTGAGGGCTAAATTTTATCTGTTGTGCTATAACCTCAATAGCAGGATTGATCTTTTTAATTTCCTCTGCTACTACTAAAACTTTCTGTTTTCCCAAAGAGTCTATATTGGAAAAATTTTGTCTATTGAGATTGTGCTCTTCAAAGATATCATAATCAAAAAGACTAAGCTTACCAACTCCAACTCGTGCTAAGATCTCAGCGATATGCCCACCAAGACCACCACAACCAATAATTGCAACATGGGAGCGAAGTAACTGCAACTGTTTTTGAGAATCTATGGTTATTTGATTTCTCTTATACCTAAGTGGAGTAATACCTAAAAGAAGAGCTTGCTCTTCTAGCTCTCTTAAAGTTATCCCAAAAGTTTTTATACACTCTAACTCTTTTTGAAGAGTGATATAATTATCTTTGCTCTTCTTTTGTAAAAAAACTTCAATAGCACTTCTCATCTTTTTTCTTTCTTGTTATAATATTTCTAAAGTAACTCAAAACTGATTTCTAACGAATCATAATCATATTTAAAGGTCAATCTATGATTGAAATCACTTTTAATGCGTTCTCTTTTGTAAGGGAAAAGCTTAAAAAACAAAATATAAGCTACCTAAATAGTGTCATGAAACTTGCAGACAACACAACACCACATAAACTTATACAAGATCTCGGTCTCACTCAGGAGGATGTGGAAGCTGTGTTTATTAATGGCAAAGTTCTTCCAAAAACAACTCCTTTGCAAAATGGAGATAGAGTTGCTCTTGTTCCTCCAGGAACTCCTGGTTCTTATAGAATTACATTAGGAATAAAAGAGTTGGATAAGGCTTAGCCTCCTCCAACTTTTGGAAACAAAGAGATTGTATCGCCATCTCTCATTAGGGTTGTCTCCTCTTGATGTTTTGAGTTTATCATTAGCACACCAAGAGGTAATTTATCGTTGTGGATACCTAAGTCTTCTATAATATCTTGTGCTGTAGTTCCATCTTTGTACCCAATCTCTTTTACTTTAAATCTATTATCTCTGTATTGGGCAAAGAGTTTTACAGTCACTTGAATCATTTCAGACACTAAAAATCCCAGAAAGCATCAATCTCTTCGTTGGTAAAATCCCAGATGGTATTATGAGGAGGAAGTTTTTCATACTTCATAAATTCAGGGATTCTATCGTCAGCTTTTGTAAGTCCTGCTTTGTCATTAAACTCTTTTTCTAATTTTAAGATACTCTTTCCAAGATTGGTAACATCATCGCCAGTGAGGTTTATTCCAAATCTAGCATTAATCATATCAATTAGTGCAGGGAGACACTCAGGCTCATCAAGTGCAGGGAAAGCAACAAAAATACACATACCAGTACTATCAACAGCAGCAGTAGCAATCTGTAAGTTTCTAGATAGCTCAACTTGACCATCTTTTTTGAGCGGATCAACAAAACCACCACTATTTAAGATATTAGTAGCAACAGCGTAACCAGCTGTATGATCAGCTCCCATTGGAGAAGTTACATAAGTCACACCTTGACCCTTGATAGCTCTTGGCTCATACGCAGGGATTGCTTGACCTTTAACCGTTGGCACACGAACAAGACCATAAATTTTTCCTAATATCTCTGTACCGCTTCCAATAATGCGACCAAGTGGCGTAGCATTTGCTAAATCATCTGCAATTAAAGAGTAGGCTTTCTCTCCATCGCCATACTCTAAGATTCCAGCATCAACAGCAAGACCTAGTGCAACACCTGTCTCAATAGCGTCTAAGCCTAAATCATCCATCAAAGCATCAATTTTTGCAATTTGATCAAGATCTTTAATACCAAGGTTTGCCCCAAATGCCCAGATCATCTCATACTCAAAACCAGATGTTAAGTAGTTGTTCTCTTTGTCATTATAAACTTGTGAACACTGAATAACACAACCTGCATGGCAAGCATGAGTTGTTTTTCCATCTCTAGAATTGATAATTTCAGCCATAGTCTCACCACAAATATTCTCTGCAAATTCGTATTTTCCTGCTCTAAAATTTCTAGTAGGTAAACCACCAGCTTCATTAATGATATTTACAAGAACATTTGTTCCATACGCAGGGAGCCCCTCACCACTTATTGGGTTTTTTTGAAGAGCTTGTGTAAAGATCTTACTTGCAGCTTTAAACTTCTCAGGATCTGCAATTGTTACCTCTTTGTACTTTTCAGCATCAACAGTAATACATTTAATTTTTTTAGATCCCATTACAGCACCCAAACCACCGCGACCGTGACTTCTTAGTTTTCCTTGAGGATCTTTTACTGATACATTTGCTGTAAGCATACAGTTCTCACCAGGTCTGCCGATGCTCATTACAGCAACTTTTTTATCATATTTTTCCAACATTGTATCCAGTACCTCATAGTTGTCTTTGCCTACAAGTTCAGGCACTTCTATAAACTCTACTTTCTCTTTGGTTACATGGAGTTGATAAAATTTTGATTCATCTTGTGGGATACCCTCAATAATCAAAGCTTTTACACCTAACTTTGAAAATATTCCAGCACTAGTGCCACCAACATTACTCTCTTTAATACCACCTGTCAGTGGGCTTTTAGCTCCAAGAGAGTTTCTTCCTGAGTTTGCAGCGCTTGTACCAGAAAGTAGCCCTGGCGCAAATACCATTTTATTATTGGGTCCTAATGGATGACACTCTGGGTCAACCTCTTTAGCAATAATTGTTGAAGTAAGTCCACGACCACCTAAACCTAACCAATCACTTGGTACATCCTCTATTGAATATGATAAAGTATTCATATCTACTCGATAAATTTTATCTCCCATAGAAAGCTCCTTAAAAGTGTTTAAAAAAGTATAACATAAATCAATCAACAATGTTTTAATTGTGAATATAAAATTTTAAAACATCGGTAAAATCAACTCTTTGAAATAGTAGTGGCCGTTGTAATCTCATATTTTTATTTTTAAGAGCCACTTGCAGATTGCTAAAAACAGCCTACAATTTATTGTGTTGTTGTGGAACACAACAACCTACATTTGTCTATCCTTCTCACACTCCTCAACACTCGCTCACTCCACCCCAAAAAGCTCTGCAATATCTATCTTGATTCCCATACAAAGAAGTGGCATATCATCACATGCTGAAAATCCTTTGACATAGTAGTATTTGCCATCTTCAAGTCTATAAGAATCTATGATTTTCAAATGCAAATCAACAATAAAATACTCTTTTATCCCAAAGCTCTGATATAGCTCCTTTTTTGAGCCTCTATCTTTACTAGCAGTAGAAGGAGAAGTGATCTCAAAAATAGCACAAGGAAGCTCAGAATCCTCACAAAATATCATAATATCAGGCTGGATTATATTTTTATCCTCGCCTCTAAAGAGCTTCACATCATAAGGGGCGATCCTAGGGAAGCATCTACTCTCTTTCTCTTTGCCTTTTTGCTTTATCGTGAAAAATAGCTCTCCTACCATATCTTGATGTTCAGCACTCGCACCTGCCATAAAATATATCTCGCCATTTATTAGCTCAATCCTCTCACCATTTTTGAGTGTTTTATCAATCGCCAAATAGTCTTCATAGCCATAACTTTCAAGTTTTAGCTCTCCCATATCTGACTCCTTGTTTTGAGTGATTATATCACACAATCTAGCGAGAAGAATTTAAACAAAGGGTTGAACGAAGCCGCCCAAATCTTATTGCGAAGAAGAT
>JAABSR010000122.1 GCA_011390245.1 Campylobacterales bacterium | reverse complement strand
AGAATCGATCTGACAATAAAGATGGAGAAAACAATATACATCATAGAGTTTAAGATCGAGGGCAAAGATAATGCATTGGAGCAGATAAAAGAGAAGGGATATGCAGATGCCTATTTGGATAGCAAAAAAGAGATCTTTCTTGTGGGAATCCACTTTGATGTGGATAAGAGAAACATATCTAGTTTTGAATGGGAGAGGATGGAATATAAAAAGCTATGATACTATTTGGCTAGATATTGATTGCAAAGGGCGAGAGATTGAATTTTGATAAAAGAATCTTTGATGCAACACAAGAGAGCATTCAAGTATGGGATCGCAATGGCAAGAAGCTTTTTTGCAATGATAAAGCTTCAAAGCTTTATGGCATCGAAGATGATAAGATAAAAACAATACAAGATGTTTTGGATAAGTGGAGCTTTTTTGATGAAAATAACAGCTCTTTAGATTTAGAAATGTTGCCTGCTTTTAAAGTATTGCATACAAGGCAAGCTATGAAAGAGACAGTTCTAAAGATGGTAAGCACAGATGACACAAAGTGGATAAAAACCTCTGTAGGACCTATTTTGAACAATGAAAAGCAGATTGAATATATCGTAACCACTTGCCTTGATATCACACAAGAAAAAAACAGAGAACTTAAATACAAAAATATCGCCAATCATGATTCTCTTACAAAACTTCCAAATAGACTTCTACTCTCAGATAGGCTAGAGTACGCAGTAGCACATGCCACAAGAAACAACACTCACATGGCTTTATGTATGATAGATTTAGATGGGTTTAAAGCCCTAAATGATACTTATGGGCACAAAGCAGGAGATACTCTTTTGATTGAGGTTTCAAAAAGAATGCTAGAGGTAGTGCGAAGTGATGATACAGTAGCACGACTAGGTGGCGATGAGTTTGTGGTGATTTTAGGTGATTTAGAAAAGATTGATGATTGTACTGTATCACTCTATAGGCTCTTAAACACTATATCAGCTCCCTATATGATAGAAGGAAATAGCATAGATACTATTAGTGCAAGTATCGGAGTGAATACATACCCTCAAGATAAAGTAGATCCAGAGACACTTCTAAAGCATGCGGATGTCGCGATGTACAAATCTAAAAATAGTGGAAAAAATAAATTTACATTTTTTGATACAGCCTCAGATAAAAAGATTAAAGCCAACTATAAGGCTCTTAATAAAATTAAAAAATCTTTAGAGGATAATAATTTTATTCTACACTATCAACCAAAACTAAACTCTATTACAGGAGAGATAGTAGAAGTAGAAGCCCTTGCAAGGTGGAGACATCCAATGCTTGGGATAATGCAACCAACTGAATTTTTGCCTTTGATTCAAAATGACAATGAACTAAATGAGATGTTTGATAGTTGGGTTATTCATGAAGCTATTTGCCAGCTTGTGCAGTGGCAAAATATGGGACTATTTATAAAAATTTGTATAAATATCTCTCCAAAACAGTTTAAACAAAAAAAGTTTGTCCAAAAAATCAAAGATGAGTTTGTCAAAAATAATATTAGCTTAGAATATCTCTCTCACATAGAGTTTGAGATACTTGAATCTGATGTGGTAGATGATTTAAATAGATCAAATAGAATAATCAAAGAGTGCAAAGAGCTAGGTCTTAGCTTTGCATTAGATGATTTTGGGACAGGCTATTCATCACTTGTGCATTTAAAGGAGCTAAGTATCGATGCAATAAAAATCGATAATAGTTTTGTAGCAAATATGCTAGAAAACAGTGAAGATATGGCTATTGTTCAAGCAATCGTAGCTCTTGCAAGTGCATTTGATATTAGGGTGAGTGCAGAAGGTGCTGAAAATATAGAGCAAGTCTTATCACTTATGGAGATGGGATGTGATGAGGTGCAAGGTTTTGCAATAGCAAAGCCTATGCCCGCAAATGAATTGGTATCTTATATAACAAATCTTACCCCAGATCCTAGATGGAGGTTAGCTTCACATACTCTTCCTTCACGAATTGACTTCGAGCTTTTATTAGCAGAATCTAATCATAAATATTGGGTAGAGATGATCATCTCAGAGCTTAGCAAAAGCACGCCAAACCTTTCACTTGTGCATATAGATCACAAAGGTTGTCGATTTGGAAAGTGGTTTGAAAAAAATAGAAGCAAAAACTACAAGATTACCCCAAGTTTCAAAGATCTTGATACAGCCCATCAGGAGATACATAAGCTATCTCATACACTTCTTGAAACCATACCAAAAGAGAATAGAACCATCACTCAAGAAGAGATAGCTAAATTTTATCATTTGAGTGCAAAACTTATTGAGATTCTAGATAAAATAAGAGTAGAAGTGGAGAAACAGAAAAAACAGCAATCAGTAGTCAATAAAATCTTACAAAAAAGGGAACAGTATGGAAAGTAATCAACAAATCGAGCAAATCAAATGGGAAGAGAGCTACAACACTGGAATAGAGGAGATTGACGATCAACATAAAATACTTGTAAATACAATCAATGAAGCCAATATCAAACTTCACGATGATGACTCTATAGCGACACTTGAGGCCATAACCAAAGACCTACTAAGCTATGTGCTTTACCACTTTGAAACAGAAGAAGAAATGATGGCAGAGAATGATTATAAATCTTTTTCTCAAGAGGAGTATGAAACCCACATGAAACAACATCGAGACTTCTCTGCAAAAGTAGTAGCAGTTAGAGAATCAATAACCAAAGGCAAACCTATAGAGAAAAAAGAGTTGATAGATTTTTTGACCAATTGGCTTATCAACCATATCAACAAAACAGATCAAAAACTTGGAGCATTTTTGAATGGAAAAGTATAAAAGGAGCTCTAAAACCTATAAGAGATTCCAACTACTCCACCATATTTGATATCCCTCTCTACCAATGGGCTATTTGTAATTTCATCAGCAAAATAGCTTGCTTTGAGGTTTGCCATTGCACTGAGATTTGGGGTAAATCTATAAACCATCATCACCCCCAAAAAAGGAGAAAAAGAGCCTTCACTTGTGTATGCACTCCTCTGTGTGGTTGCTTCAGATTTTTGTACGCCATAGTAGTAGTCTGTAAGATTTTCACTCATATAGGATACCCCGATAGAGGGAGTTATCATGCCAAATCTACCGCCATGAATATAACTAAGCTTTAGAGACGATTCAAATCCATCATAGACACCCAAGAGATCATGCTTAAAGTCAATCGTAGTCTTAAAATTTTGTATAGCTTTACTAAGCCTCAAACCTCCATCTATTGATTTTTTTCTATCATCCATACCTCTAAAATAAGCACTATCATCTGCATCATACCCATCCATCCTACCCTCTGCAAAAAGTGTTACTTCAAAAGATTTGGCATCATAGATTTTATAACCCATTTGCAAACCTCTAAAGTAAAATTTATCACCACTATAATGGACAAAAGGAATAGGAATCACTTTAGCATCCATATCTCTATAGATTTGCGTACTTCCAACTACCCCAACACCAAGTGAAAACACCCCTCCCTCTTTTGCAGAAGCACTGCTTGTGAAAGCAATAGTTAAGAAAGTCACTATAAAAAACTTGATTTTTTGCATGATATCTCCTGTTTTTTGTTGAGATTATATATTTTTTGGAAGAAAACTCTACTGAGGTAACAGTAGAATTAAAACAGTCTAAAAAATAATCAAAAACATGAGTATAAAAAAGTAAATCTATTGTATGATTTCCACTTAAGGTTATCGAATTTATGGAGGTTTGCTTTATGTCTATCAAGTTTAAAATCATTGTAGTTGCGTTTATTGGTATTTTTTTAAGTAGTTTTATTTTGAGTTTTATGGCAATTAGCAAATCTCAAGACGCCCTCAAAGATAGCTATTCTGATAAGTTAGATGCTGTAAAATTTAGCAAGAAAAATCATATTGAGGATTATTTTAACTCTATAGAAAATCTCCTTCTCTCACAAGCAAAAAGCACTCTTGTAGTTGATGCACTCTCTGATTTTAGCACCTCTTTTTATCAGCTAGATTCTGAGATATATTTGGATGAGCAGATGGTAAAAGATGACCTCATAAAACATTATGAAGAAAAATATTTAAACAAAGTGGTTTATAATATACCAAAAGCACCACAAAGAAGAGATACACTCTCATATCTCCCAAAAGATAGAAATGCACTTCTAGCTCAATACTATTTTATCACAGACAATCCACATCCAGTTGGAGAAAAAAACTCACTTCTATTTCCTGAAAAAGTGCAAACGACATACTTCAGGGATCATGAAAAATATCACCCCTCTTTCAACAAACTCTTAGAATCCTTCAATCTTTATGATATTTTTCTTGTGGATACAAAAAGCAATCTTGTATATACAACATTTAAAGAGAAGGATTTTGTCACAAATCTAGAGAGCGGTCCATACAAAGATACAGGTATTGCTATAGCTTATAGAGGAGCTAAAAATCTAAAAGAGGGTCAAATAGCATTTGATGATTTTAGATTTTATGAGCCAAGCTACAACTCTCCTGCCTCTTTTATCGCTACACCTATATATAAAGATGGCAACTACTTAGGAGTGCTGATCTTTCAAATGCCAATAGATACGATTAATGCCATCATGAGCTTTGGTGGAAAGTATGTAGAAAGCGGGCTTGGAGAAAGCGGAGAGAGCTATCTTGTGGGTGAAGATTTTAAAATGAAAAACAATAGCA
>JAABSR010000121.1 GCA_011390245.1 Campylobacterales bacterium | reverse complement strand
TATCTCAAATCAAACAATAATCACAACAAAAAAGTCTTTATGATTACTCAAGGGAAGCTTGGTACTACCCACAAAACCTTTGCTAAAAAACAGAGCTTCAAAGATATGACCACACGCAAACACTACAGTGGAGAGCACTTTATTTCTATTTTGATAAATGGAGAGGAGAAAGTGAGAGGAGCATTTATGCTGGATGGTAAAGTATCATAACTACAACTTTTTAAAAGAACTTTCACATATAAACTTATACCACCCCACATTGTCAAGACAACTCTCTCAAAGTTTTAACTACACCATCCCAAAAACTATATAGATATTTTTTATATATAATAAAACTATATAGATTTAATATATATCTAGGTAAAATTGCAAGCAACCAAACACGAAAGGTTTAAGATGTTTAATAGTGGAAGTCCTGTAAAAGGAAAAGATTTTATTGATAGAAAAAAACATTTACCTCTTTTCAAATCATACCTTGATAATAACCAACATATCATGATAAAAGCTCCAAGAAGGTTTGGAAAAACATCTTTGATAAAACATATATTTGAGCATGAAAAGGATTATGAATTTATCTATATTGATTTGCGACTAAACCATACATTGGATTCTCTCTCAAAGCAAATATTGGACAAAGCATATAGTTTTGTCAAAATAGAAAACTTCATAAAGCAGACAAAAAACTCACTTTTAAATTTGCTCAAATCCATAAAAACTATCTCAATACCTGATATCGCAGAAGTTACTATAGATTTGGTCAGTAAAGAAAATAACCCCATAGAGCTTTTTATACACTCTTTGGATGTTGCTGATAAGATAGCCTCATCCAAAGAGATAAATATCAAAATAATATTTGATGAATTTCAAGATATCACTAAACTCTATGACAAACATATTTTAGAAATTTTACGATCAGCCGCCCAACATCATGAAAATATCACCTATGTGTTTTTAGGAAGCATTGAGACTATTATGACAGAGATTTTTGAGAGCAAATCATCCCCGTTTTTTCATTTTGCTAGTGTTATTAAGCTTGAGGGATTAGATATAGAGGAGCTATATCAATACACCATAAAGCAATTTGATAAACAAAAAATCATTTATGACAAAAATATCATCCATCAAGCTATCAAATTTCTAGGAGGTCACCCCGAATACAGTGCAAAAGTGCTTCAAACACTCTATATCAATGCTACTTTGGAAAAAATATCGATTGATGAGCAAGCCATAATAGATGCAATAAGCTTTAGAATCATAGAAAATAGAGCCTATCTTGATGAGATAATCTCAAAACTAAAAACTAAAAAACATCACTTTGAGGTAGTTTATGAGATGGCAAACGGAATCGAGCATACTTTGGATTCTGCAACTTTATACAATACAAGAGTGTTGCTAGAAAATATTGGAGTCATAAAAAAAATAGAAAAAGGACAATATGAAATAGTAGATATATTTCTAAAAGTGCTTTTAAAACAACACGATGATGCTATGGTTGCACTTGATTGTAGATTGTATATAGAGATTTAAAGCGATAAATTCAATCAATTTCCATCTTGACAGTTAACTTTAATGTTTATACAATGTAAATACAGTATTGACACAAGTAGGAGCTTATAGTGTATGTAGAGATTAAACGATGCGGAAACACAAAATCAAACTCAACAACACAAAACTACCACAAACTCACAAGGAAATAGCAAAAAATTTCATAGCTACTCTTTATATGTCACAAACGATTCTACAGCACACTTCAAAGTCTCTGGAATATCGCTTCCTTCGTCATCTAAAAAATCTATCTGTATTTGATATACTGTTTTGTTGTTTTGATTTTCAAACTTCATAACCACATATCCACGAAATAGTTTACAGCTTTCTCCTTTTTTCTTTGGATCTTGTTTGTCATTTTCATAGACTTTGTAGTAAACCTCTACTCTCTCTCTAGCTAAGTTTTCAGCCGCCATCTTCTCTGAAATAATAGAATCAAGCTTCTTATCCAATATATCCATATCGATAAAATCAAATAGGGTTGAGGGCATAAAGATAGACTTTTCAACACTTGAGTTGATTTTATAGTTGCCGTCTAAGAGAAGTTGTTGTGCTTTTTTTATATCTTCAAATCCATAACCTCTCTCAAATGTTGTTACATGCTTATGACATGCTAATCTTTTTGTTTCATCTTGTAGTTTCTCTTTTGCCACTTGGGTGTATATAGTACCACCTATGAAAGCTATGAATGCTCCAGCACAAAAGAGAAGAATATATTTTTTCACTGCTACTCCTGAATGCAGATTTCGTTTTTGCTCATATGTAAAATCGTTTGGTATATGACAATCAACACAATAGTAGTAGTAGCCGCTATCATCACATACGAAAGAGCTAAAAGTGCAATATCATTAAATTGGCTATACATAAGCATAGTGCTTATACTCATCGCAGCTATTGGAAATACAAAAGCCCACCAAGATATAAAAAACTGGATTTTCAAAAAACTCTTATACATAAAAGCCAACAAAAATGTAAAAAATAGCCCAATATTAAAAAGAATCATAGCAAATACATCAATCACCTCAAAAAGTTTAAAATAGGCTATAAACCCTACCGCAGGGGGAGCTATAAAGATAAAGAGTGTTGGCATAAATTTGACTACTAGTTGATGATGGAAAATAATTCTATTTAAAATAAGTGAAAAAAGTATAATCCAAAAAAATATCCCAACACTAAAAAAATAGATAAGCACACCATGACTTGCAAACCCAATTCCTCCTATAGGTATCAAAACATTTCCGACAATTGGTATAAACCACGCAGGATTTGAGTGAGTTAGCTCTTGGTTGTCTCTTATCCAAAATGCTATCGTGTGCATTGTGAGGTAGAAGTGTAGTGCAACTCCTGGATACCAAAAAATCGCACTTATTGTCGGGTATGACTCTTTATAGATGATTGCTAGCAAAATCATAGATATAGATATCGCTGCAAAAAAATTGATCCGCACTGGGTGAATAAACTCGTTCTTTACAGCATTTGGGTAGATAAATAACTTCAAAATATAGATACCACTTATGAGTAGAAAAATAAGCGTAGTTATATACATAAGTGAGTTACCAATAATAGCTGGGAAGTTAAGCCAAAGCGTAGCTTTTTGATAAGTAACTGTAAGACCGCTCATCCCCATGACAATCGCATACATCATAATAGGGAAAAATTTTACTCTATTTTTTTCCTTCAACACTTCCAAGTTATATCCTTTTTGTATAAGCTATTATTATAATATTATTTTATCATTTTTATAAATAAATATATATTAAAAACTTATAGCTTAAACAAGCATCTCTTTACTCACTTGATTTATGCTAATATGAGATGAGAGCAAAAAAGGCTTCTCTTCTAGGATTAGCCACAACAAAGGAATAACTCATGAAAGTACTACTCACAGGAAGCAGCGGATATATTGGTAGAAGATTGAAAGAGAGACTAGTTGAAGATTCTAATTTAGATTTGAGACTTTTTGTCAGAAATAAGAAGATATCTCTAGAGGATGAAAACAATAAAATAGAAGTATATGAGGGTGATACTTTTAATCTAAAATCTCTAGAAGATGCTCTTAGTGGGATAGATACAGCCTACTATCTAATACACTCGCTTCAAAGTAAAGACTATAAAAACCTAGATAGAATTTCTGCTCAAAACTTTATAGATACTGCTGCAAAATGTGGAGTAAAAAGGGTCATCTATCTTGGAGGACTTGGAGTGAAAGATGAAAATACAAGCAAGCATCTTCTAAGTCGTATAGAGAGTGGTGAAGTCTTGAGCTCAAACCCAAAAGTACAAACTATATGGATTCGTGCTGGGGTGATTATAGGATCTGGGAGTGCTAGTTTTGAGATTATTAGAAATCTAGTGGAGAAGCTTCCAGTGATGATAACCCCAAAATGGGTTAGCACTAAAGCACAACCTATAGCGGTTGATGATGTTTTGGAGTATCTAAAGAGTAGTCTCTACCTCAAAGAGGAAGAGAATCTTCAAATAGATATCGGAGCATCTGCGATGAGCTACAAAGATATGTTGTTAGAAACTGCAAAAGCACTCGGACTAAAACGCTATATTTTGCCTGTACCATTTATGAGTGTAAAAATCTCTTCTCATTGGCTCAATCTCTTCACTCCTGTCCCTTTTACAGTAGCTCAAGCACTCATCGAGGGGTTGAAATCTGAAGTGCTCATCCAAAACGATAACGCTCAGAGGTTTTTTCCAGAGATAAAACCCATAGGCTACTTTGATGCGGTGAAACTAGCGGTCAAACAGATAGAGGAAAATCAGGTCATAAGCAGATGGAGCGACATAGGTGGAAAAGTATGGGAAGAAGACCACGAAAAAAAATATAGCGATGCGATTTTCGTAGATAGAAAAGAGCTCTCCATAGAGGGGATAGGGAGAGAGAAGATATACAAATCATTTGTCACTATCGGCGGAGAAAATGGATGGTTTGATTTTGATTTTCTTTGGGAGTTTAGAGGGGTGATCGATAAAATTTTAGGAGGCGTGGGACTAAACAGAGGGAGGAGAAGTCAATGCGATTTGAGAATCGGCGATTGCCTTGATTTTTGGAAAGTGGTGGACTTGCAAGAAAATGAGAGGTTGCTACTTTTTGCACAGATGAAACTACCAGGACTTGCGTGGTTAGAGTTTAGAATCAAAGATGGCAAACTAATCCAATCTGCCTACTTTTATCCA
The DNA here is from genome assembly GCA_011390245.1 of Campylobacterales bacterium. Classification (GTDB taxonomy): domain Bacteria; phylum Campylobacterota; class Campylobacteria; order Campylobacterales; family JAABSR01; genus JAABSR01. The sequence continues at coordinate 204 of JAABSR010000121.1, read as the reverse complement.
AAAGGTCTTTGGGGAAGAATCTATTGGTATGCGTTGATGCCTATGCATTATTTTGTGTTTGGTAATATGATAAAGTCTATTGTGGAGAGGGGGAGAGAATATGACAGGTAGCGGAATTATAGATAACCTCTCCAAAAAAGCAAATCTACGAACAAGTGCAAAATGTAGCAACTTTTGATAAAATTTAAAAGAACAAAACAAGGG
>JAABSR010000120.1 GCA_011390245.1 Campylobacterales bacterium | reverse complement strand
TTTTATCGTATCCCACAGCTCTTTAAAAGCCCTACTTGGCATATCTTCGTGTCTTACAATATTATGAGGTTTTCCTATAATCTCCTCTAGAGAGTATCCGCTTGTTTTACAAAAAAGATCATTTGCATAGGTGATATTGCCTTTTAGATCAGTTTTTGTCACAAGATTTGCCTTGTCAACACTATTTTTATAGCTCTCTAGTGAAAAATATCCCTCCCAAAACTTCTCAAAAAGTCTGTTGCTATCATTCAAAATCTCACCAATTTCATCATCTCTTTTTACCTCTATAGGTTCAAATCTCTTTTCTAGTGCAGCATGCATCGCATTTTGCAATCTCCTAAGAGGGGATAAAATCTCTCTATCTAAAAAAGCGATGAAAATATAGTAGAGAATTACAACTACTACCATCATGACAATTAGTGTCTTTTTTATTAGCTCTTCCCTACTTTTTTTGTACTCCTCATAGAGTCTATTTGAAAGAGCGTCATAGCTATTCTCTTCTACATTTAGAATCTCTTTAGATATTTTCTTGCTATCAAATATTATCTTCTCGGTACTCTCTAGACTAAAATAGCTAACTATAAAAAATGTTACACTAACTAATAGTGCCACTTGGATAAAACTTTTAGTTCTTAATTTCACTTCTATCCCTCCACTAAATTCACAAACAAAACGCCTATTATAAAGCTTTTAAACTTCAATATCATCTAAATAAATCTCTAAATATTAAAATATATTCTATCTCTTCCACTATTTTTGGCTTTATATAATAAATCATCTGCTTCTTTATATATCAAATCTATACTTATTATATCTTTTGCCTCTTTTGTTACAACTCCTATAGAGCTAGTTAGGCACTCACTTACACCACTATATTCATGTGGGATATTTAGATTTTTGAGATTTTGTTTGATTTTTTCTGCAAACCCTTTTGCCCCTTTAGCGTCATCACTTCTAAAGAGGATTCCAAACTCCTCCCCACCAAGCCTAAAGGCATAATCATCAGCCCTTTTTAGGGAACTTTTTAGCATATTTGCAAAAGCCACCAAAACCCTATCTCCCTCTTGATGTCCGTAGTTGTCATTGTACTCTTTGAAGTGGTCAATGTCTAATATCATAAGCGAGAGAAGATATTTATCTCTTTTTGCTCTATTTATAATTTTTGGTGTTATCTCATTAAAATATCTTCTATTATATATACCAGTAAGACCATCTCTGATACTTAGCTCTTCTACTTGCTTTTTGTCAGTTATATCTTCACGGATTGAAGTGTATCCAATCTTCCTTCTACCACTATCAAAAATAGGAGATATTGTAGATTTTACCCAGTAGCTCTCACCACTTTTTGTGAGAGTTTTTAGCTCCCCACTCCATGTTTTATTACGAGTTATAGCACTCCATAGATCATCATATAGCTCTGCTGGATTCTCAGGATGTCTTACGATTCTATGGTTTTTGCCTAAAAGTTCCTCTCTAGAGTAGCCACTTTTTTTCACAAAGGCATCTGAAACCTCAGTGATATTACCTTCAAGATCAGTGCTAGAGATTATCACATACTCATCTACTAATCTAGCATATCTTTTTATCTTTTCATAAGAGTCTTGAAGTTTTGAGATGATGACATTAAAGCCAAAATTTATAATCCAAATCGTAAAAAACCAAGAGACTATAGCGATAAGCAAAAACCCTATTAGTGTTTTATTAAATTTAATATGAAAAGCACTTAGATCATCAAAAAAGATAAACTCGCCAATTTTTTCACCTGAGTAGTTTAAAAGATCAAAAGAGTAGAGTGTAAGAAGTCTATCCTCAATCCATAGCTCACTTGAGATAGATCTATTATCAAACTTTTTGAGCATTTCCAAATATAGACTATCTTTGATATTTTGGTATTGGATTCCTCCACCTCTAGTTGTGTTTTTGTAACGAATAACTCCAGAGATCTTATTTGCTAGTGTGACTATATCAAGAAGTGAGCTAGGATCTGAACCAAACTCTAAAGCTCCAAGATATCTCTCTTTTTCAAAAATAGGCACCATAACCCTATAAGAGATTCCACTAAGCCCCTCTTCAAATCCATAAGTCAAACTCCTATTTTCCTTCACAGCTCTTGCCATAGGTCGAAAAGAGCTTACATCATCCCCATAAAGTTCTCTATTGTGCATTCTAAGAAGTGTGGTTCCATCTTCAAGATGAAAATGCATCTGCAAAAGTGATTTTGTCTCTTGTAGCATCTCATAGTGGGGTAGCACAAGTGAGTGGAGTTTATCCCTATCCCTGTTTTTTATAGCCTCTATTGTGCTATCTTTCAAAACCACCTCTGCACTTTTTGTGAAAAAATTAACATAAAATATATCTATACTTTTGGTAAATGAGGTCTCTATTTTTTTAAAGTTATCTCTCTTTTTATCATCAAGCTCATCTTTTGAATTCTTATAAACTAAGTACCCAAAAATAATTGAATTTATAATAAAAATAAGAATAATAAGAAGCAGAGTCCTATTTTTTGTGTTAATCCTCATGAGACCTCATTAATCTTAGTTAGAACATTGTACCATAATGTTCACCCAACAACTATATCGATATTACCGGCTTTTGCTATAGAGATAAATCTATCTTTGATTATGATAAGATCGCCATCAAGCTGCATAAGATTATTTGCATGTTTTAAATCAACTTTTAGCTCACCATTTAGAAAAAAGTTTATATTAAAAAATTTATTAATTCTCAATTTTGTAAACATGAATATAAAATAGTAGTTTTTGCTAAAAAGGAAAAGAGGAAGTGCAGCAAGAATCACTGGCATCAAAAATAGAAATGATAGAAAATATCTCATTTTGCTTTTTGATAAAAATGAGATTCTAAAAAGCTCTGAGAGTGTGACATACAAAACATCAAGCGAATTTCCAGCCGAAAAGATAAAAATATCTTTTTGGTTTATAGAGTAGTAATCTTGTTTTTTTATCACCATCTCCTCTTCATTTTGGAGTTTATGTATGATTTTGGAGAGTTTTTTTGAGTTTATAGTGTGAAAAAGCACATTAAATGTCCCAGCAGGATTTATCACAACTTTTGGAATCTCCTCTATTTTTAAAGCATGCAATCTCTCAATGCTTCTCCTAACTGCACCATCTCCACCACTAATAATAATAAAATCAAAAGATGGAATATCAAGCTCCTTGCTTATCTCCGTCTCTTCAATATTTACTACTGAGATATTTTTTAATCTTATATTTTTATTTATAGATATACACTTCATCTATCCAAATCTCCCTCTTCATCATGCCATTTGATTATTTTAAAGCTTCCATCCAAACACTCAACTACAGCAGTACAAGACTCTACCCAATCACCACAGTTTATATATCTAATATTCTCAATATCTCTTATTTCAGCTTTGTGAATATGTCCACAAATCACACCATCATAGTCATCTTTTTTTGCTTTGATTGCCAAAATTTTCTCAAAGTCTGTAATATACATAACAGAGTGCTTTACATTCTCTTTGATAAATTTTGAAAAAGACCAATATCTGTAGTAACCAAATATCTTTCTTATAATATTTATAGGGCGATTTATACGCAAAAGAAATTGATAACCCTTATCTCCAAGTACGGCAAGCCATTTCTTGGTCATTGTGATAGAATCAAAAAGATCTCCATGGACAACTAGATATCTCTTTTTGTCTTTTGATATGTATGTAGCTTCATTTACTATCTCCATATTATCACCTAAAAAAAATGGCAAAAATGGTCTAATAAATTCATCATGATTTCCAAGTATGTATGTAACTTTTGTACCCTTTCTAGCAGCTCTTAGTATCTTTTGAATCACATCAGAATGTGATTGGGGCCATACCCATCTACGCTTTAGTGCCCATCCATCTATAATATCGCCTACAAGATATAGCTCTTTTGTCTCTAGCTCTTTTATAAAATCAAGAAGAATTTTTGCTTGAGAATCTCTTGTGCCTAGATGTATATCAGAAATAAAAACAGCTCTATATTTCACTAATACCTCCCCTTTTCATCCATTGTATATGCTCAAAATTTGTAACTTTTAAAACACAATTCTAATATACAATTGTTAGCAAATAGCGACAAAAAGGGTTTTTATGCAAAATAGTCAAAATAGTGATTTTAAAATTGCTCTATTTACAGATACTTTATGTGATGCAAATGGTGTGAGTAGGTTTATCCAAGATATAGGCAAAGAGGCAAGCACGGAGAACAAAAATCTATATATCATCACCTCTACTGTAAAACATCACTGCCAAGAGCAGAGCTATATCCACAATACAAAGCCTGTTTTTAGAATCAAAATGCCCTTCTATCCTGAGCTTGATTTGGTTTTTCCAAATTTCTTCACACTCAAAAAAATCGCAAAAGAGCTAGATGTAGATATTATTCACATATCCACCCCAGGACCTGTTGGAATCTGTGGACTTATGATCTCTATTTTGCTAAAAAAACCTAGAGCTGGCATCTATCATACTGACTTTCCCTCATACATATATGACAATACAAAAAGTAAAATGGCAAAATCTATAACAAATTTTATCATGAAGCTCTTCTATAGGAATTTCAAAAGAGTATTTTCTAGATCTTTGGAGTATGTAGATATCATAGAAAAAGATATAGGGGTGAAGAGGGATAGAATCTATACACTTCATGCTGGAATAAATACAAAAAGTTTTCATAGAGATTTCAGAGATTTATCTATCTGGGAAAACTATGAAAACATTAAAAAAGAATCGGTAAAAATTCTATATGTTGGCAGACTAACAAATGAGAAAAACTTTCCATTTCTGCTAAAAATATGGGAAAAACTTGATAGTGATTATAAAAGCAAAGCTCAATTTATAGTAGTAGGTGAGGGAAAATACAAAAATACTCCTCCAAATTTTAGCGAGCAAAATATCATATATTTGGGCTTTAGAGGCGGTGAAGAGCTATCAAGAATCTACGCAAGTTCTGATATATTTATCTTTCCCTCAATCACTGATA
>JAABSR010000011.1 GCA_011390245.1 Campylobacterales bacterium | reverse complement strand
ATTCTGTTTGACAATCTTGGGCGACCATACTGCAATATTGCACAAAGTAATACTGAATTAAATCCATACCTAAGGTTAATAAGAACTAATATTTACATCAAACTTGAAAAAAATAACAACTCTACATGCATAGCCATAGAACCATACACTGGCTACACACATCAAGTTGAAAATAGTAATTGTCCATAAACCCAAAACCAAAGGAGAAAACAAATGAGTCACATAGATATAAAGGTACTTTTGAAAACTACAATGGCAAACAAAGCTTCAGATTTACATCTAGTAGTGGGTAGTGAGCCTCAAATAAGAATAGATGGGAGACTTGTAAAGCTCGATCTTCCGCCAATCTCCAAAAAAGAGACAGAGGATATCTGCTACTCCATCATCAAAGAGGATCAAAAGATAAGATTTGAAGAGGACAAGGAGCTAGATTTTGCTGTCAATATCGAAGGGTATGGTAGATTTAGAGTAAACTACTATGTATCACAAGGAAATATAGCCGCTGCTTTTAGGGTTATACCTATGGAGATTCCAACTCTTGATGAGCTAAAAGCTCCTCCAATCTACAAAGAGATAATACAAAGAGAGAAGGGGCTAATACTCCTCACAGGTCCTACAGGAAGTGGTAAAACTACAACACTCTCTGCAATGCTAGGAGAGATAAATAGAAATGAGAGAAAACATATACTCACCATAGAAGACCCAGTAGAGTTTTTGCACAAAAACGAAAAAGCACTCTTCTCGTATAGAACCGTAGGTGAAGATACTGTAAGTTTTTCTAGAGCACTAAAGGCTGCAATGCGTGAAGATCCAGATATTATTTTTGTTGGTGAGATGAGAGATAGAGAGACAATCTCTGCTGCACTTACTGCTGCTGAGACTGGGCACCTTGTCTTTGGTACACTTCATACAAACTCATCTCCACAAACAATAAATAGACTAATAGATGCATTTAGTGGAGATGAACAACCACAAATAAGAGCACAACTCTCAGTAACTCTTGTAGCAGCTATATCTCAAGTATTGGTACCAAAAATCGGTGGTGGTAGGGTTTGCGTGCCTGAAATCATGCTAAACACTCCAGCTATAGGGAATCTTATAAGAGAGCAAAAAATACACCAAATCTACTCTCAAATGCAAATAGGTCAAGGTCAAACAGGTATGCAAACACAGCTCCAAGAGCTAGAAAAACTAGTGAAAAATAGGATTATTTCAAGAGATGACGCACTAGCATATTGCTCAAAACCAGATGAACTAAAACCAAAAATTATGAACCTTTAGAGTTAAGTTGATTCTTGCTCTAATCTTTGTTTAAAATTTTATTGCTATATTGTAAATTGCTTGAAAATATAGAACAAGGAGATAAATGATTGTTAGCAAATTCGGTGGAAGCTCAGTAGCCAATGCAACCCAAATCAAAAAAGTGTGTGAGATAATAAAATCAGACCCAAGAAGAGGAGTGGTTGTAGTTTCAGCTCCTGGAAAAGATCTAGATAATGCAGAAAAGATCACAGATCATCTGCTAAATATCAGCACAGAGGGTGAACACTTCAGATTTGAGCGAAAAAACATATCTGTTGCCAAAAGCAAAAAAGCTGTAGTTGAGAAGTTTAGCACTATATTGGATGATCTTGGTTTAGATAAAAATGAGATACTAGAATCTCTAAAAAAAGATCTTGAGTATAAAGACAAAAATATAGAGAAAAGAAGTGCATTTGTAACATCAAGAGGTGAGCACTACAATGCAATACTAATAGCTCAGTATCTAAACAAAACTGGAAAAACAGCAGAAGTTGCACTACCTGAAGAGTTTGGATTTTTTGTACAAGGAAACTATCTTGATGCCAAGATGGAGTGCGAAACCTATGAAAATATCAAAAAAATAGGAGATGGGGCACTAAAAATAGTCCCTGGTTTTTATGGTATCAACAAAGATGGCGAAGTTATGCTTTTTTCGCGTGGTGGTTCTGATTTGAGTGCTGGAGAGATAGCTTATGGATTAAATGCTTCTATATATGAAAACTGGACAGATACAGATGGGGTTTATGAGGTTGACCCAAGAATCATTGCAAACTCAAAAATAATCCCTAGACTGACATTTAAAGAGATAAGACTTCTATCATCAAAAGGCTTTAATGTTTTTCACTTTGATGCTATGATGAGTTGCAAAAAGAGAAAAATCCCAATAAATATAAGAAATACAAACAAACCAGAAGAGAAGGGAACTGTCATAATAAATGAGAGAGTTCCTGAAGAGGGCGTAGTGGGAGTTGCAAAGCTTGACAATATGGCATATATATATCTTGAAAAAGATCTTTTAGGGGAGACTATAGGCTTCACTGCTGATTTGTTAAAAATATTTGAAGAGTACAACATCAATACATATCACTATCCAACTGACAAAGATGATATAGCAGTGCTAGTAAACCAAGATGATTTAGTAGGATGTATAAATAATCTAAGAAGAGATATCGAGAATGTCCTAAAGCCAGATTTTATGGATGTAGTTTACAATCTAGCCATAATAACTCCAGTAGGACTAGGACTTAAGAAAAACTCTCTTCCAGTTGTAGATGCTATAAATATTTTAGGTGAACACAACATAGCTATAGAGTTTATAGACCAAAGCCCCTCGCAAGTCTGTTTTCATATAGCTGTACACCAAAGTGTATCAGATGAAGCCCTGAAACTTCTACACAAAAGGCTTCTAAACTAGAGATTTTAGTCTTGCTCTAGTTTATATTTTTTAAATCTAAATGTCCATACTTTGTAGATTGCTTCTAAGATTATCGATTTTGACATCTTAGATATACCCTCTTCTCTATCTGTAAATATGATAGGAATCTCTTTTGCTCTAAATCCATTTGAGTATAGTGCATAGTTTAGCTCTATCTGGAAAGCGTATCCATTGCTTTTGACTTTGGTAAAATCTACGCTTTTTAGAGCATTTTTGCTAATACATTTAAATCCACCAGTTAGATCTTGTACTGGCACTCCTGTGATGATTTTGGCATAAAGGTTTGCAAAGTATGAGAGTAGAAGCCTCTTTAGTGACCAGTTTACAACACTGATACCTCTAATATATCTTGAACCAATCACAATCTCTGCGCCCTCCTCTGCCTCTTTTATAAAATCAAGCAGATATTTTGGGTCATGTGAGAAGTCCGCATCCATCTGTACAATAAAGTCAAAACCATTCTCTAGTGCATAATTAAATCCTTCGATATATGCACTACCAAGTCCAAGCTTGCCCTCTCTTTTTAGCAAAAAAACACGCAAGCTATCTTTTTGCAACTCCTCAACTATCTTGTAAGTCTCATCAGGAGAATTATCATCAACAACTAAAATACTCAATCTCTCATCAAGCTTCAAAACCGATTTTATAATCAACTCTATATTGCTTTTTTCATTATATGTGGGGATTATCACCAATATGTGCAATTTTTTTCCTAAGTTTTTGCTACAGATTTTATCCAAATAACCAAAAATATCTACTTTACCAACCTCATATCTACTTTTTAATATAATATGAAATAGATATATATTTTTAGGAGAGCTATTTGAGAACGCATTTATGTGCAGAGATAGATCAAAGCAATATTGATGAAGAGGTAAGATTGTGTGGCTGGAGTAATAGCTACAGAGATCATGGCGGTGTTATTTTTATAGATTTAAGAGATAAAAGTGGAGTAGTCCAGCTAGTTTGTGATCCAAAAGATAACCTAGAGGCACACAAGCTTGCAAGTGAGGTTAGAGATGAGTTTGTACTTATTGTAAGCGGAAAAGTTCGAGCTAGAGGCGAGGGATTGGAAAATCCAAAACTAAAAACTGGAAAAATAGAGGTAGCTCTTAGCTCTTTGGTGATTGAAAATATATCAAAAACTCCACCTATCACAATAGGTGATGAGAACACGAGTGAAGATTTGAGGCTAAAGTATAGGTATCTAGATCTAAGAACTCAAAAATCTTATAATATATTTTCACTAAGAAGTAAGGCATCAATTGCGGCTAGAAACTCTCTAGATTCTATGGGATTTTTAGAGGTTGAGACACCTATTCTTACAAAATCAACCCCTGAGGGTGCAAGAGACTATCTAGTGCCAAGCCGTGTGCATCCTGGTGAGTTTTTTGCACTACCACAATCACCTCAACTTTTTAAACAGCTCTTGATGGTGGGAGGATTTGATAGATATTTTCAGATTGCAAAATGTTTTAGAGATGAGGACTTGAGAGCAGATAGACAGCCAGAGTTTACTCAGATAGATGTAGAGATGAGCTTTTGTGAGCAGAATGATGTCATAGAGGTTGCTGAAAAGCTCATATTTGATATCTTCAAAGCTTGCAATAAAGAGATATCTATCCCATTTCCTAGAATGAAATACGAAGAGGCGATGGAGAGCTATGGGAGCGATAAGCCAGATATGAGATTTGATATGCCTCTACTTGATGTTATGGATTTGTTTGAGGATTCTAGCAATGAGATCTTTGCAAATATAGCAAACCATCCAAAGAAAAACAGAATCAAAGCTCTAAAGGTTGAGGGTGGAGATAAATTTTTCTCTAGAAAATCGATAAAAGAGCTTGAAAATTTTGTCTCCAAATTTGGTGCAAAAGGGCTAGCATATATACAAGTCAAAGAGGATGGACTAAAGGGTCCTTTGCTTAAGTTTTTGAGTGAAAATTCTATAAAAGAGCTTGAATCTAGGGCTAACCTCAAAGAGGGCGATATCATATTTTTTGGTGCAGGCTCTAAAAGTGTAGTGCTTGATTATATGGGAAGATTGAGGCTAGAAGTAGCAAAACAGCTAGATATGATTGATGAAAATGTTCTGAAATTTTTATGGGTTGTGGATTTTCCAATGTTTGAAAAAGATGATGGCAAAATCAAGGCTCTTCACCACCCTTTCACTATGCCAAAAGGGCTAGACAAAGATGATGTAGAGGAGATAGAATCCATAGCTTATGATGTTGTATTAAATGGAGTAGAGCTTGGTGGAGGCTCTATTAGGATTCACAAAGAGGAGATGCAAGAGAAGATATTTGAGCTACTTGGAATCTCAAAAGATGAAGCAAATAAGAAGTTTGGATTTTTACTAGATGCTCTAAAATATGGAGCTCCACCTCATGGTGGGTTTGCTTTGGGATTTGATAGATTGATGATGATTATTACGAAATCAAACTCCATAAGAGATGTCATAGCTTTCCCAAAAACACAAAGAGCACAATGCTTGCTAGCTGATGCACCAAGTGAGGTAGGAGAAGAGCAGCTCAAGGATTTGAATATCAGAATAAGACAGCTAGCACAAAGCTAAAAGTTTAATTCATTACAATTTTGGCATAATTTGCCAATAGTTACCTACATTTAACAAATACAAGGAGTATATTTTGAAGAAACTATTTTTAATCATTGGAGCACCAGGAAGTGGTAAAACTACTGATGCTGAGATGATAAGTGAAAACAATCAAGATAGCATGGTTCACTATAGCACAGGTGACTTACTAAGAGCTGAGATAGCAAGTGGGAGTGAGAGAGGAAAAACAATAGAGGGCTTTACTTCACAAGGGAATCTAGTTCCTCTAGAGATTGTTATAGGGACTATTGTTAGTGCTATAAAAAATGCCCCAAAAGAGGTAGTTTTGATAGATGGCTTTCCAAGAAGTGTAGAGCAGATGAGAGCTCTTGATGAGCATATCAACAAAGAGGGTGGAGTTGATTTGGTAAATGTCATAGAGGTAGAAGTTGGCGAAGATGTTGCAAGAGATAGAGTTCTAGGTCGTGCTAGAGGAGCAGATGATAATAATGAAGTTTTCAACAATAGAATGAAAGTTTTTATGGACCCACTTAAAGATATTCAAGAGTTTTACGGTGAGCAAGGTAAACTAAAAAAAATAGATGGAGAGAGAACTATTGAAGAGATAGTAGCTGAGATGGAAGGTTTCATAAAAAGTAGAATCTAAATGATAGTAAAAAACTTCTACTCCGTAATAATTGGTACTGAACTACTAAATGGCAGAAGAAGTGATGCTCATTTTGAATTTATAAATGGTGAACTACAAAAAAGAGGCTGGGAACACAAGGGGAGCTTTATTATCGCTGATGATGTAGAGCTTATGGAGGCAACTTATAAGCTAATCAGAGATGATAAAAATAGCGTTATGTTTAGTTTTGGTGGCATAGGTGCAACACCTGATGACCATACAAGGGAGATAGCTAGCAAAGTCTTTAGAGATGGAAAGATGGCTATCCAAGAAGAGGCAAAAGCTCTAATAGTTGAGAGATTTAAAGAGAGAGCCTTTCCAAATAGAATAAATATGGCATTTTTGCCTATTGGTGCAAAACTTTTGAAAAATCCAATAAATAGAGTACCTGGATTCTATCTAGATGAGAGATTTTTCTTTGTTCCTGGTTTCCCTGAGATGGCACAAGCTATGGTAGTTGAGGCACTAGATAGTTTTTTTTCTAAAAATATCAAAAAATTTAGAAAGGGTCTATATATAGAACAGAGTGAGGAGAGCTTGATAGAGTTTATGAAAACTTTGCCAAAAGAGCTTGAGTTATCCTCACTTCCTATTATGAAAAGAATAGATGATAGTAGCTACACTCCAGCTGTAAGCATATCTCTAGCATCTTATGAAGAGAGTCTTGTAGAAGAACATTATGGTAAACTTATCAAAGTAGTAGAGACAAACTGCTGGAAATACGAATTAGAGTAAAAGGAGAGAAAAGTGGATATAAGTAAAATAGAAGTGGGTGAAAATCCAGAAAAAATTAATGCAGTTATTGAGATTCCTTATGGTTCAAATATTAAATATGAGATTGATAAAGATAGTGGAGCGGTAGTAGTTGATAGAGTTATGTATAGTGCGATGTTCTATCCTGCAAATTATGGTTTTGTACCAAACACACTAGCAGATGATGGTGACCCTGCTGATATTTTGGTCTTAAATGAGTATCCGCTTCAAGCAGGATGTGTAATAAAATGTAGGCTTATTGGTGTTTTGATTATGGAAGATGAGAGCGGAAAAGATGAGAAGCTTCTAGCTGTACCTCTTACAAAACTAGACCCAACTTTTGAGGGGGTTGATTCGCTTGAAGACTTGCCAAAAGCAACACTTAATAGAATCAAAAACTTTTTTGAAACATACAAGATGTTGGAACCCGGTAAATGGGTAAAAGTAAAAGATTTTCAAGGAAAAGATGAAGCACAAAAACTACTTCAAGATTCAATTGACAACTTCAAAAAATAGCCCAAATTCAAGCAGAGGTAAAAAATAGCATGGGAGAGGTAAAAATAGTCTCTTTAGCTCTTTTTATCTCGCTTGTAGCGACAATGGGTAGCCTCTTTTTTAGCGAGATCATGCATTTTGTGCCATGTAGCTTATGCTGGTATCAGAGAATTTTTATGTATCCTCTTGTTTTTATATTTTTGGGCTATCTTCTCTATCCAGATAGGAGTCTTTTTAAATACTCTTTTCCACTTGTTTTTTTGGGGCTTTTAGTGTCTATCTATCACAACTTGTTGATGCTTGGAATCATCTCTGAAGATCTTTCACCATGTATTCAAGGGGTACCTTGCACAAGTGAATATATAAAGTGGTTTGGTTTTATAAATATCCCACTTCTTTCGCTTGTAGCATTTAGTGCTATTTTTGTTTTACTGCTTATGACTAGAAGAAAAATAAGGAATGAAAATATTTAATTAGAGCGACAAAGCCGTAAGGACACAGGGCTTTACTGAGAGCGACAAAGTCGCGCATGGGCACTCTGCCGAAGAGAACCCAGCGTTAGCGTAGCTACTTGGGCTTTGCTCAAGTGGCGATTAATCGGTAAAAAAGGAGATTTATAAATGAAAAATAGAAAAACTGTTCTTTTGATTTTAATAGCCACTGTTGCTATTTTTGCTATAGTAGCTATTATCTACAATAATTCCCAAACATCAAAAACAGAAGCCCTCTCTTTTTCAGGTGCAAATGAAGCGCCTTTTACCAGAGAGCATTCTGTCAGGTTTGGAGGAAATAGCAAAAATGTTACAATAGTTGAATTTTTAGATCCTTTGTGCGGAGCTTGTGCTACATTTCACTATGCTATAAAAAATATTATGAGTGATTATGGTGATATGGTTGAATTAGTTATTAGATATATGCCAAATCATTCAAACTCACCAAATGTTGTGAAGATTCTAGAAGCTTCTAGAATCCAAGATAGATACAAAGAGACACTAGATATTATTTTTGCATCTCAAAATGAGTGGGGAAAACACAATGACCCTAAACCACATCTTATATGGAACTACTTACAAAGAGTAGATGGACTTGATGTTGAAAAGCTAAGAGTTGATATGAGAGATGAGAAGATTGAGAAGATAATAGAGCTTGATTTAGAGGATGCAAAAAGCTTAGGCGTAAGAGGTACGCCTACTATTTTTGTCAATAAAAAGAGACTTGATAGATTAACTTATGAGGATTTTGACAAGCTAGTTTTGGAGGAGATAAGTAGATAAAATCTACTCTCCTTTGAACTCCAAAGATATTGAATTTACACAATGTCTTGTGTCTTTGGATGTAAATCCCTCTCCTCTAAATACATGACCAAGATGTGCTCCACATTCTGCACAGACTATCTCCACCCTAACTCCATCGCTATCTTGCAACTCTTTGATAGCACCATCTATTGCACTATCAAAACTTGGCCAGCCACTCTTAGAATCAAACTTCGCACTAGAATCAAATAGAGCCTCTCCACATCTTTTGCAAGTGTAAATTCCGCTCTCATGAAAATCATAATACTCTCCGCTAAATGGTCTCTCAGTGCCCTTTTGTATTATAACTCTAGCCTCCTCTGGGCTTAGATCTTTGTACTTATTTGACATCTACTAACCTCTTTTTATTTTTTAGATACTATTTTTTTATCCAGAATCCATCACCTTTTTTGATAGTTGCTGGATTTTGCTCCCACTTGCCTTCACTATATGTCCAAACAATATCAAGACTATGTTGAGTTTTTATATCTCCTAGCTCCTCTACTGCTCCAAGTAGATTCCAGCCACTTCTATTCTCAAATCCATAATCAAATCCTGACACTGTAGAGCTACTACTTGATGAACTGCTCTCTTCTGTGGTTGTTGTAGTAGTCACAAGACCGCCATCACTTCTCATAGAATTTGCTTTCTCTACCGCTTTTGTAGCATTTATTTTGCCATATCCAGTGTAGTTGCTTCTGCCACTACTATCATACTCATATCCACCTACTTTATCAGCTGTGCTATTTATCACTTCCATTATCTCTTTTGATGTAAGATCTGGATTTACAGAAGCTACAAGAGCTACTACTCCAGCAACAATTGGTGCTGCATAAGATGTGCCAACTTGATCTGGATCATCTACTGCATATGAAGATTCTGTAGTGTTTATATTTATTGTTGAGACTATCCCTGCTTTGTTTTCCAATATATCATCTCCATCACCACCAGGAGCTGCGATATCAGCTTTTGTTCCCCAATTTGAGTAGCTTGATTTTTGGTTTTTTTGATTGAGTGCTACTACAGTATAGACACCTTCAACTGAGGATTCATCATTTGCTAAATATCCTTGCTCTTCACCAGTGCCATCTTTTTTACACTGCTCATTTGCTAAGTCATTACAAGCATCATTTCCATAGGCAAAAATCACAACTGTTCCCTTGCCATCTCTTCCATTTGCGACAAGATCGATTATCGCCTCTCTTAGTCCATCACTTACATTGTATCCACCCCAGCTATTATTCATAACTGCTACATTGTTGTTTTTTACATGGTTAAATACATTGATATGATCAGCTTCACTTGCACCACCTGTTGCTCCTCTTATTGCCATAAGTTTTGCTTTTGGTGCTACTCCTAAACTTCCTTTATCGTTTGATGCAGCCATAGCAAGTCCAGCGACAAAAGTACCATGTGTGTCATCTGCACTTTGAGGAGAGGCATCTTTATTTGATATAGTAAAATCAAGTGCTTCTGATATATTTTCTGACAAATCTTCATGTGTTGTCAAAACCGCATCATCATATACAGCTACTGTAACACCCTCTCCACCTACGCTCTGCCATGCGCCAAGAACATTTATGTGAGCATCTTTTATCGTATCTGTATCACCTAAGTGCCAAGATTTGCTATAAAGTGGATCAGTTGGCACTTTGTACTCTCTGCTCTTTTTCTTCTCTACAAAATTTGGATGAGCAAATACTCCATATCCATCTTCATAGATTTTTGCTGAGATTTCAATAGCCTTTTGTGGAGAATCTGCACTAAAAAGCACCATAGTAGAAGTGAGATTCTTAACAAAAGAGATGCCATATTTATTGGTTACCTCTTCAACACTTTTTTCACCCAATTTTACAATTATCTCACCTCTAACGCCAACTACTTGAGAGCCTCTTTTGTAGTATGCAAGGGAAGAATCCGCTGACTTTTTAAAGACTATTGGCTCTAGGGTAGTTTTGCTGCCTTGATGATAGTAGCTCGAAGTTGCCAAAACCATAGAAGTAAAAAGAGAGATAGAAAGAACAGACTTAACCATAAACCATCCTTTGGATTGATATTTAAAGATGGAAATATTACTACAAATAAGCTAAGATAAACGCCTTAAATAAACTTTACACCAACCATCCCACAAAAAGATCCATTGTCATAAAATTCCACTCTAAAAATTGAGTTATCATTGTCTATCGAAAATCTAGGCAGAATAGATTTTCTATCTATCTCAAACCCATCTTGTGAGTCTGCTTTTGTGATAAACCCAATAACATTTACCCTAAAATGATCCTCTTTTATGACTTTAAAGCTATTACTAACCTCTACAATATCACCAAAAGAGACTTCTCTCTCCTCTTTGTCTATCACAAATTTAGCACTTCTATTTTTACAGTTTTGCTCAAAATATTGTGGATAGAGTCTGCTTATTATAATATTTCCAATATTTACTCTAAAGTGATCACCCTGCCAGCTAACATCTCCTAGTGGATGATCTATCTCAAAGCTATTTCCCTCTTTTTTCATAGGCACAAATCTAAGAGTAGCTCTTAGGTTATTTAGTGGAAGTGATAGATTCTTATTAATCTTTAAATCTCCAAAATCATACAAAAGCTTCTCAACATTCTCCAAAGTTAGCTCAAAATCTCTCTCAAATTCAATCTCCATAATCTTCAAAAGCTCTTCGATTGACTTTAGCTGGTAGAAAACTTTTTGGTTTAGTTCTTCTATATTTTTGCTAGTCTCTATTGCAATAGCTGGCTTTAGGTGAGTTATTGCAAAGTATGTTAGAGATTTTTGCATAGCTTCATCTTTATCTTTTGTCTTTGTATTTTTTACACTAAAAGAGTGGTAGTTGGCATTTAGCTTTCTGTTTAGATTTTCGCTAATAGTTTTTGTAATCTCATCTACATTGCCATACTTGATATCATCTATATTTCTTTGATCTATGATGTATGCTTGCCCCCAAGCTTTTGGATTAAAAATTGCACTCTCCCAGTTGTGTCTATAAAATCCTCTTCCATCATGCAGATTTGCGACAAAATTGACATCTTCATGAGTGATGATATTTTTCAAATCTTCTATGATTTTCCTATCCCTATCATTTTTGTCAATTTCTGCAAATTTTCTGTTCATATCTCCATAGATTCCTCTTCTACCTAAAAGAAGAGAGTCAAAATTTGTATTTGGAATAATCCATATTGAGCCTTTTTTTACTTTATAGTGCTTGATAAGAAGTACTGGAGCAAAATATCCACCTGGTTCATCACCATGGATTCCTCCTACAACTAGTAGAGTATCTCCCTCTGTTTGACCACTCTTTTTGTATATATCAAAATGCCTCTCCGCCCCATAAGAGTAAAAAACAAATAGACAAAATAGTAGAAAAACTCTCAAAAATATTATCACATCAAATCCTCTTGCATAAAATATTACCAACACTCTGCACTATAGAGATAGCTGTATCCATCTTTGAGCTTGAAGTTCTCTACTAATATTTCAAATTCAAAGCTCTCATTGGTATCTAGAAATTTAGAAAAAATCCTCTTTTCAATCTTATATGGTTTAAATCTATTTGCATACTCTGTTATTATGTTTGAACCTTTCACCCAATATTTTGCCTCAACTTGACACTTTTTATAAGGCATAATACCTACATTTGTAATATTTCCTTCAATCATAATAGCATCAACAAATTTCAATCTTTTATTTAGAGTTATCTCTAGTTTGCTCTTTTTGACATACTCATTCATCACATATTTTATAGCAAAAGGGGTAAGAAATGGGGTAAGAAGAGCTAGAAACATCACAAATATAAATAGTAAAATCTTTTTTCTAACGACAACAGCAAACATAAAAAAGAATATAAAAACTATAAAACCTAAAGCAATCCCAACATAATCGTAAAATGATAGCATAGAGGCAAACTCTTTGGCAAATTCCAAAAAGGCATCTTTGTTAAAACTCACAAATCAACCATATCACTATTTTTGACGATTCCTCTTCTCTTCTATACCACTCACTCCAAACCTCTTCTCTAGCTCTTGTTTGATTCGTTCAGGTGAAACTTCTCTGTATTTTAGAGCAACTAATACATGATAGAGCAAGTCTGCTCCTTCATGTATAATCTCCTCCTCATTACCATCTTTTATGGCAAAGCAAAGCTCTCCAGATTCTTCAATGACTTTTTTTATAATAGAGTTTTCGCCCTTTTGAAAAAGCAGTGCAGTATATGACTTCTCTACATCACCATCTTTTTTGGATTCTATCTCATGGTACAATCTATCTATCACAGAGTATCTCAAAGATGGATCAAAAATCTTCTCCCCTATCTCTTTGATTTCACTATTTTCAATTTTTTTAAAAAAACAGCTTCTTTTGCCTGTATGGCAAGCACTATCTCCGACCTGCTCAACTTTTATCAAGATTGTATCGCTATCACAATCCAAAAATAGCTCTTTTACATTTTGAATATTTCCACTCTCCTCACCCTTTTTCCAGATTCTTTGCTTAGATCTAGAAAAATAGTGCACTACACCACTCTTTAATGTTAGCTCCAAAGATTCTTTATTCATATAGGCAAGCATCAAGACTTCGCTAGTTTTGAAGTCTTGTGCTATAGCTGGAATTAGAGGATTCTTATCCCAATCAATGCCCTCTATCATCTACTTAGCCTGAGCGTTTTCACCATGGATTGCAGTATCTCTTCTCGCATCTTTTGTATCAACCCAAATATTTGGAACCGCTCCACCTGGTGTTAGGAAAATCTTTGCATCTTTGTTCTCTCTTAGAGCTTCGTTGAATTTCCCTTGAACCTCTATGTGTCTAAGCTCTAGAAGTGTAGTTGTTAAGCTCTTTGCCACTAAATTATTTGCCCTTGCTTGTGCATCAGCTTCGATGATGTTTGCATCTGCTATACCTTGAGCGTTAATTCTTTTTGCTTCAGCCACACCTCTTGCCTCAGCAGCTCTCTTTTCTGCCTCTTGTCTAGCTCGCTCAACCTCATGTCTGGTTCGCTCAGCCTCTTGTCTAGCTACTTGCACTCTCTCTATTTGATCTTTAACTTTTTGAGGAAGCACTATCTCTCTTAGCTGTACTGAGCTTAGAGATACTGGCTGATTTTCAAGTGTATCGACCTTTTTTCTTATCTCAGTCTCTATCAAAGCAGCGATCTCATTTCTTCTTGTTGGAAGCTCTTCTGCTGGAAATGAACCAATTACAGATGTCACAACATCTCTAATAACTGGAGCTATAATCTTTTGTTCCCAACTAAGACCCCATGTAGCGATCGTTTGAGGTGCACTTAAAGATTGCAAGAAATATTGAACAGTGATCTCAATAGATACTGGCAAACCTCTCTCATCAAGAACAGTGATAGGTGAATTTGTAAAAATACCTTGAGTTCCAGTGTTTGTATCAACCTCAAGAGAGCTTGAGAAATTTATAACCCTAACCTTTGTATCAACAATTATCACATTTTGCACAAAAGGTATAAAGAAGTGAATACCAGGATTTAGAGGATTTACCTCAAATTTACCTGCTGTCACTTTTATACCAACTTCACCAGAGTTTATCACTACAAATGGTTTGGTCAAAAATAGAAGAACCAAAATAATTATGACTGCATATAAAACTCCAGCTTTTTTACCCAAATGTTTAAAAAACTCAGGTGGCTGAAAAGGGGGCATACCGCCACCGCCTCCACTGCTATTTCCACCACCACTGTTATTGTTGGCACTCTGTCTTGATTCTCTTTTTCTGTTTAGATGTTCATTTAAATCAATTGGCATTAAAATTCCCTTTTTGTTTAAGCTATAAAGTCTAATTTACAAAAGTAAGATAGTCTAAATGTTTTTGGCTTCTACCACTTACTACATCAAAAAAGGCATCTTGAAGCTCTTTTGTTATTTTGCCTCTTTTGCCCTCTCCTATCACTCTTCCATCTAGTTCACGAACTGGTGTAACTTCTGCTGCAGTTCCTGTGAAAAATGCTTCATCGCATATATAGATTTCATCCCTAGTTACTCTTCTTTGAATCACTTTATATCCTAGCTCTTTTGCTAGCTTTATTACTGTATCTTGGGTTATAGATTCTAGTGAGTTATCAAAAGGTGGAGTAATAATTTCTCCATCTCTTATCAAGAAAAAGCACTCTCCACTTCCCTCAGCTACAAAACCATTATCATCCAAAAGTAGTGCCTCCTCGTATCCACAAGTGATAGCCTCATATTTTGCCATCTGTGAATTTAAATAATTTGCCACTGATTTTGCTTTGCCCATATTGGATTTTACTGAGTTTCTAACAAATGAGCTAGTTTTTACCCTTATCCCATTAAGTAGGCCTTCTTCTCCTAAATATGCACCCCACTCCCATGCAGCGACAGATACATTTACAGGAGCTTTTGCATGATACAATCCCATAACTCCATAGCCTAAATATATGATTGGTCTTATATAGACATTGCCCTCAAAGCTATTTTTCTTAAGTAGTTCAACTTGAACATCTTCTAGCTCTTTTTGTGTGTATGGCGATTTTATTGCGACAATCTTGGCTGAATTTAGCAATCTTTTTGTGTGGTCTTGCAATCTAAAAATTGCTAAGCCTTTATTGGTTTGATACGCTCTAGTACCTTCAAATACACCATTGCCATAGTGCAAAGTGTGTGATAAAACATGGATTTTTGCATCTTTCCATGGAACATAATCTCCATCCATCCATATAAATTGTGCCTCTTTCACTTACTATTCTCCTTATTTTAAACACTAATAGAGCATATTCTATCTAATTGCTTATTAAATTTGTGATAAAATCCAAACCAACTGATACATCAAAATACAAAGCACATTAAAGGGATTTATATGGATAGCAAAAAAAATATTTTGACCACTCTTGGCATAGCGATGTCAATTATATTTTTGGTTATGTTGGTAAATATTACTCTAAACTTAAGAGATTTTGGATTTGATAGTGCAAAATCAAAAGCTCAACTAGTAGCTGAAAATGTTAGAAATGGACTAACAGCTCACATGGTAAATGGAATCATGGATAATAGGGACTTCTATATTGACCAGACAAAAAGGCTATCCAATATAGATGATATATGGATTATAAGAGCAAAATCTGTTGAAGAGCAATATGGCAAAGGCACTGAGAGAGCTCATGATGAGATAGATAGTAGAGTTTTAAAGAGTGGAGATGTGATAGAGGATTTCAATGAAGAGGTCTTTGGTCATAGTACATATAGGATCACTATTCCCTATAAAGCAGAAATAACAAAAGAGATAGATTGCCTATCCTGTCACAATGCAAATGAGGGTGATGTTTTAGGTGTTGTCACTATGGTCATGACTATGGATGATATAAAATCTACAAGTCTAAAGATCATAGGCATGACATCTTTTATATCTCTTGTAGTGATTCTATTTATTATATGGTTTACTAGGAGATTGATTGTTCCTTATCTCTCTATCTTTGAATCCATCAAAGATGTCATGAAAAGAGCAAATGATGGTGACTATGGAGCAAGGATAGAAGGAGTAGATAGCGGTGAGGCAAAAAATGTAGCCCACTGGATAAATGGGCACATGGACAAACTACAAGGCTCGCTTTCACTCATAGAAGATAAAATAGATATTTTTCTCACAGCACACAAAGCAGAGACAGTAGAAGATCCGATACTAGATGTTCAAAATACAGTGATTAGATTGGCAGATATCTATAAATTTAGAAAAACAATAGAGCATGATGAACGCATAGATGATGTATATAAGAGATTTGCAACAGTGCTAGAGGATAAGTTTAAACTAGAAGATTTCTACTTTTTAGAGGCAGATACCACAAATAAGAGAGTAGAGGTTGTATATGTGCACAAAGAGTTATCTTGCAATCCAATAGAAAAAGGGTGTAGAGCAGATAGAACAAATACTTTAGTCGATTCTACTCAGTTCAAAAATTTGTGCGATAAGATTTGTGGGAACAGATTCTATCTATGTATTCCATACTCAGTTTCAAATGATATGGATTTTATTATCTCTATCCAATCAAATTCAAAAGAGGAGAATGAGAAAAGAAGAGCACTACTTCCTTTTATACAAGACTATGTAGATGCGGCAAAACCAGAGATAGTTAGCAAAAAGCTTATGCAGATACTTGAAAAAAATGCAAATACTGACCCACTAACTGGGCTAAGCAATAGAAAATATCTAGAGACTTATATAGATAGCTCAATATACAATGGAATCTACAAAGGTAAACCATGTGGCATATTGATGGTAGATATAGACTACTTCAAACTTATAAATGACAACTATGGGCACGATATAGGTGATATTGCTATTAAAACAATCGCCAATACACTAATAGATGTTGTAAATAAAAATGATGTTGTTATTAGGTTTGGTGGAGAGGAGTTTATAGTTATACTAAATGATTGTGATGAGGATAGATTGCAAAATACTGCTGAAGAGATAAGAATAGCCTTCTCACAGCAAAAAATACAAGCTGGTGCTGAGACATTTAGTAAAACTGTGAGCATTGGTACTTCGCTATTTCCAAATAAAGACCATAGCTTCTGGAAGTATATAAAACAGAGCGATATAGCACTATATGAGGCAAAACATGGTGGAAGAAATAGAGTTATAAGATATAGAGAGGATATGACATGATAGAGAAAGCTGAAATATATTTTGGTAGCAAAGAGTACAAGGTAAAAGATTACAAAGAGAGAAGAAATCCATACACGCAAGAGGTAGTTTCACTTTCAGCAATATGCTTTGAAGAAGATGCACTCAAAGCCTTAAAAATTGCAAAAGATGCAACAAAAAGAGCCAAAGAATCTAAACTCTCACAAAGAATTGCATGGCTAGAAGATGTGGCTTTAAAGATGGAAGAGAGAAAAGAGGAGCTAGCAAAAACCATCACTGATGAGGTTGCTAAGCCTATTGCCCTCTCAATTGCAGAGGTAGAGAGAGGCATAGAGACTATAAAAGCTACTATTTTTTATGCAAACTCATTAGAGGGTGAACTTTATGATAGCTCTATGATGCCAAGTGGCAAAAAAAGTATTAGCTACTACAAAAGAGAGCCTGCAGGAGTAGTAGTAGCCATAACTCCTTTTAATTTCCCAATAAATCTAGTGCTTCATAAGTTAGCCCCTGCACTACTTGCAGGAAATTGTGTAGTTTTGAAGCCAACCCCTGAAGCTCCTCTTTGTGCATATAAACTAGCAAAAATTTTCATAGAATCAAAACATGCAATAGAAGATGCCCTCTCATTGGTATATGGTGATGCTGAAGTTGGAGGAGCACTTGTCAAAAGTGAGATTGCACGCGTGATAAGCTTTACTGGTTCTGTCCCTGTTGGGAAGATAATCACTCAAAATGCAGGAATTAAAAAGATCTCTTTGGAGCTTGGGGGAAATGCTGCTACATTTATAGAATCTAGTGCAGATATAGAACACGCTGCAAAAAGATGTGCATTTGGAGCCTTTGCAAACTCAGGACAAGTCTGTATATCTTTGCAAAGAATCTATGTAGATTCTAAGATATATGATAATTTTTGCTCCAAACTAGTTGAAGAATCCAAAAAACTAAAAATTGGCTCTCCATACAAAGATGATGTATTTATGAGCTCACTTATCAATGATGAAGCAAGCAATAGAGCTATTTCGTGGATAGAATCTGCAAAAAAAGAGGGTGCAAAAGTAGCTTGTGGTGGAGAGATAAAAGAGGGTGTATTTATGCCAACAGTGATGGTAGATGTGCTTGATTCTATGAAGATAATCTGCGAAGAGGTTTTTGCACCTATTGTGTCTCTTGTAAAAGTAGAGAGCTTTGAAGAGGCAGTAGAGAAAATAAATAGCTCTCCTTATGGGTTGCAGTTTTCAGTTTTTACAGACAATCTTCACATCACAAAAAGAGCTATAGATGAGCTTGAGTGTGGAGGAATTGTCATAAATGATATACCAACTCTAAGGTTTGATATTCAGCCCTATGGTGGAGTAAAATATAGTGGAATAGGCAGAGAGGGGCCAAAATTTGCACTAGAAGAGTTTAGTGAGATAAAAAGTGTTGTTATCCTTTAAAATAGATATCATAGCTCTATTTGGTATAATTGCAAAATATTTAAGATAAAGGGTGAATATGTCACAAAGTAGTAAAACTTCAGCTAAAGAGACAAGATTTATTTTTGTGACAGGTGGAGTTTTGAGCTCACTTGGAAAGGGAATTACTGCTGCATCTATAGCTACACTTCTTAAGCACTCTAACTTTGATGTCACGATTCTAAAAATTGATCCATATATAAATGTAGATCCAGGGACTATGAGTCCTTTTGAACATGGTGAGGTTTTTGTCACTCAAGATGGAGCTGAGACAGATTTGGATATTGGGCACTATGAGAGATTTTTGGATACTAATCTTAGCTCTATTAACAACTTCACTACAGGGCAAGTCTATCAATCAGTTATTGAAAAAGAGAGAAAAGGTCACTACTTAGGCAAAACAATACAGGTAATCCCACATATAGTTGATGAGATAAAAGAGAGAATCATAAGAGCTGGAGAGGGAAGAGATATACTTATTGTTGAGCTAGGTGGAACTGTTGGAGATATAGAGGGGTTGCCTTTTTTAGAAGCCATAAGAGAGCTAAAACATGATCTAGATAAAGATAGGGTTTTAAATATACATGTAACACTTGTTCCACTGATAAAAGCAGCAGGAGAGCTTAAAACAAAACCTACACAACACTCAGTTCAAGAGCTAAGAAGAATAGGTATTACTCCTCACATGATTATTGCAAGGGCTGAGAAGCCACTACCAAAGGAGTTAAAAAGAAAGCTCTCTTTGAGTTGTGATGTAGATTTTGATTCTGTTATTGTTGCAGAAGATGCACCTTCAATCTATAAAGTACCTCTAAATCTTCTAAAGGAGAATATCCTAATACCAATATCTAAAAGATTTAACCTAGGTGAGTTAAATCCTCAGATGGAAGAGTGGAACTCACTTGTGAAAAGAATAATCGCTCCAAAAGATGAGGTCACTATAGGTTTTGTAGGAAAATATCTAGAGTTAAAAGAATCATACAAATCTCTCATAGAAGCACTTCTACATGCAGGAGCTCATCTTGATACAAAAATAGATATCAAGTGGTGTGATAGCGAAGAAATTGAGACACTAGGAAGTGAGAAAGTTTTAGAGTATGTAGATGGTATATTGGTAGCTGGTGGATTTGGTGAAAGAGGGGTTGAAGGTAAAATATCAGCTATAAAATATGCTAGAGAGAATAAAATCCCTTTCCTTGGAATCTGTCTTGGAATGCAACTCTCACTTATTGAATTTGCAAGAAATGTAGTAGGTATCAATGATGCAAACTCTGTAGAGTTTGATAAAGAGACAAAAGAGCCAGTAGTCTATATGATAGATGAGTTTATAGATCAAGCTGGCAAAAAACAGATAAGAACTCACAAATCCCCTATGGGTGGAACTATGAGACTAGGAGAGTATGAGTGCACCCTAAAAGAGGGGACAATAATTAAAAAAGCCTACAAGGGAGCTAAAAAGATAAAAGAGCGACATAGACACAGATATGAGGCAAATCCAAAATATAGAGAAATTCTTGAAAAAAGCGGAGTGATTGTAAGTGGAGAATCTGACTCTCTGATAGAGACTATTGAACTAAAAGATCATCCTTGGTTTGTAGGAGTGCAATTTCATCCTGAGTTTACCTCAAAACTACAAAACCCAAATCCTATAATATTGGATTTTGTTAAAACCACCCTAGAGATTAGCAAAAATAGTGATAGAGATAGCAAAAAATAGATTTAAGAGAGCAGACAGAATAGATTGCAATTAAAAACAATCAATAAAAAAATTCTAAGAGAGATTTTAGAATCAAGATTTAGCAATGATAATATCAAAAGAATAAAGGAACTTCCCCCGCCTAGCTCTCTAAAAGATATAGATATCGCCTCAAAAAGAGTAAAAGATTCTATAGCTAGAGGTGAAAAAATAGTCATCGTGGGTGATTATGACGCAGATGGTGTTGTAGCTTCTGCAATTATTAGCACATTTTTTGAGGATATTGGTGTTACTACCTCTTTGGTTTTACCAAATAGATTTAGAGATGGCTATGGTCTTTCAGAGGAGATTGCAAGGACTATTGATGCCAATTTGGTTATAACTGTTGATAATGGTATAACCTCCTTTGATGCTGCAAAAATACTAAAAAAAAGAGAAATAAATCTAATAATCACAGATCATCATACCCCAAAAGAGAATCTCCCAGAAGCTTTTGCGATAATCAATCCAAAAAGAGACGATTGCACTTTTCCAAATAGTGATATTTGTGGTGCGCAAGTAGCGTGGTATTTTTGTGCTGCTATAAAAAATGAACTAAAAATAGATCTAGACATGTCAAAATATTTTGATCTCTTAGGCTTAGCAATCATAGGCGATGTAATGCCTCTTTTAGACATAAACAGAGTCATGCTAAAAAAAGCTCTAAAAGCTCTAAACTCTTCAAATAGAGCTCCGTTTTTGGTGCTTAAAAATAGGCTTAATATAGAAAGCTTTGATGCACAAGATGTTGCTTTCAAAATAGTTCCTAGGATAAATTCTGCTGGAAGAATGAGTGAAGCCAAAGTAGCATTTAAATTTTTAACCTCAACAAACATAGAAAATGCAACCAATCTATATCTTGAACTTGAAAACTTAAATAACTCAAGAAAAGAGATTGAGAGAGAAATCACAAATGAGGCAATATCAAAAGCAAACTCAAGTAGTCAAATCATAGTAGTAGATGGTGAAGGTTGGCATGAGGGTGTTATTGGGATTGTTGCATCAAGATTAGTTGATAGATACAAAAAACCAGCTATTGTTTTTAGTGTAGATAGAGATGAGGCAAAAGGGAGTGCTAGATCTTTTGGGGATTTAGATATTTTTGAGATTTTAAAAGAGAGTAGTATTCTGTTTAAAAAATTTGGTGGGCACAAAGGTGCTGCTGGAATTTTAATGGATGCTAGCAATATAGAAGAGCTTAAAAGCCAACTTTTTAATAAAAAAATAGAGATCTCCTTTTTTGATGATTCCAATCTACTTGGAGAGATTGATTTTGGTTACATAGATGATAAATTTATGGAGACTATTTTAGATTTTGAACCTTATGGCGAGGGAAATGAAGAACCTCTTTTTTTAACATCCAATCTAGTAGTTGGTGAGGTTTTTTACAGCAAAGATAATCTTCACTCATTTTTGAAAGTTTATGATAAATTTAAAAATAGATTTTTTAAGGCTATTGGATATGGGATGAAAATAGAGATAGAAATAGGTAAGGATATTGAATTGAAATATCAGCTTAGATACTCCTATTTTAGGGGGAAAAAGGATCTAAATCTGATTATAAAATCCTATAAAATTATATAAGTTATTATAATTAATCATAAAATGTTACATATCTAAAAATATTAGTAAAACAAATAGCTGATTAAGCTTTAAATAATTTTTAGTGTGATAAGCTAATCTTCGAAATAATATTTACCCTAAGGAGACTTGAATATGTCAAAACAACATATAGATGAATTGGTCAAGTTAGCTGATGAAGAGCTAGCTAGCAGAGGATACTCTAGAAGAGATTTTATGAAATTAGTTGGTGTGGGTGGTGCAGCAGCTATGATGAGCCCAACCGTGGGCAGTGCAGCGACTAAAGCTGTAGCTAGTAGTGCAAAAGGCAAAATTGTTATAGTTGGTGGAGGACTTGCTGGTATTTCAACTGCGGCACTTCTTTCAAGTAAACTTAGTAATCCTGATATTACAATCATCGATCCAGATACTGACATACATTATCAACCAGGTTATACACTTATAGCTTCTGGTGTATATAATCCAGAAGATGTAGTGTACAAGAAAAAAGATTTTATACCAGATGGCGTAAAGTGGATTCAAAAAAGTGTAAGTGAGTTTGATCCTGATAACAATGCTGTTGTTACAAATGATGGCGAAAAAGTAGGGTATGACTTTTTAGTTGTGGCTACTGGTATTGAGCTAAATTTTGAAGCAATCGAGGGTATGAGTAGAGGAATAGTTGGATCAAATGGTATAGGTTCTGTTTATACACATGAGGGTGCAACTAAAACTTGGGGACTTGTTCAAGATTACTGCCAAAAAGGTGGCGAGGGGCTATTTACTCACCCAAATACTCCTATCAAATGTGGTGGGGCACCAAAGAAGATACAATTTTTAGTTGATTCTTATGCTAGAAAAATTGGCACTAGAGATAAAATAAACACAACATTTCTACCAAATGGTGGAGCAATGTTTGGCGTCAAAGAGTACAATGAGCTAATATTCAATCTCTATGAAGAGAAAGGTTTGAACTATAAGTTTAAACATAACCTAGTTGCTATTGACCCAGGTTCAAAAAAAGCAACATTTGCATACAAAGAGAAAGTAAAAACTGGATTTGATGAGATTTTGCAAGAGGATGTTTTTGAAGAGATAACAAAACAGACTACTATGGATTATGATTTTATCCATGTTACTCCACCTCAAAAAGCTCCAGATGCTTTAAAAAATTCACCACTATCTTGGAAAAAGGGTTCTGCTGCTGCTGGTGGATGGATGGAGCTTGAAAAAGAGACGCTAAGACATCCAAACTATAGCAATGTATTTGGTCTAGGTGATGTTGCTGGTATCCCTATGGGTAAAACTGGTGGATCTGTTAGAAAACAGTACGCAGTTGTAGCAGAAAATCTTGTAAGTGCAATGGAGGGCAAAGCTCTAAGTGCAAAATATGATGGATATACTGTATGCCCACTAATCACTGAATATGGAAAAGTTGCTATGCTAGAATTTGACTGGAGTGCAACACCAAAACCATCATTTCCTCTAGACCCTGCTCAAGATAGATGGGTATATTGGGTTATGAAAGTCTATATGTTAAAACCAATGACAATGTATGGAATGCTTTCAGGTAAAGCATAAAAGATAAAAGGAGAGCGGGACTTAACTGTAGTCCTCCTCCTTTTT
>JAABSR010000119.1 GCA_011390245.1 Campylobacterales bacterium | reverse complement strand
TCCAGCAGATCTGTTTATAGCAGCAGATGTGGGGAATCTCCATGCAGCAAAAGAGGCTGGAGTTTTACAAAGTATAAACTCTAAATTTCTAAATAGCACGATTCCAGAACATCTAAGAGATAGTGGCGGAGAGTGGTATGCACTCACAAAAAGAGCAAGGGTTATAATTTACAACAAAGAGAGTGTAGATGTGAAAAAGCTTTCAACTTATGAGGCTTTGGGAAGAGAGGATTTTCCTTATAAAATCGCAGTAAGATCTTCATCAAATGCATACAACAAGTCGCTCTTAGCTTCATTGGTAGCAAACAATGGCAGAGATGAGGCAAAAAAGTGGGCAGCTGGAGTTATGAAGAATTTTGCTAGAGACCCAAAAGGAAATGATAGAGATCAGATTCGTGCAGCAGCAAGTGGAATGGCTGATGTAGCAATAGCAAATACATATTATGTAGGTAGATTTGTAAACTCAAAAGATCCAAAAGATCAAGAGGTGGCAAAAAAGGTAGGAATCTATTTTCCAAATCAAGATAATAGAGGGACACATATAAACATAAGTGGAGCAGGCGTAACTAAATCCTCAAAAAACAGGGATAATGCGATAAAATTATTAGAATTTTTACTAAGCACTGAAGCACAATCAGATTTTGCAAATGCAAACTCAGAGTATCCAGTAAATGCAAAAGTAGCTCCAAGTGATCTAGTTGCAAGTTGGGGAAGTTTTAAAGAGGATAGCTTGCCACTTGAAAAAATTGGAGAAAACCAAAAAGAGGCAGTTAAAATATTCCAAGAAGTAGGATGGAAATAATCAGGTTAAAGTCTTTAGTTACACCCCTTTTTGGGGTGCTTATCGCAGCACCGCTTCTCTATCTTTTTGTATATGCATTTAGCAATGGCTTTTCATTGGAGGCGTTGAAAAATTTAAATATAGATATCTATGCAAAAAATACGATTCTACTTCTGCTAGGCGTTGTTTTTTTGGTTGCTCTTTTTGGTGGAGTAGGTGCATATTTGGTATCTAGATTTGAGTTTTTAGGTAGAAATTTTTTCTCTATAGTTTTGGTATTACCCTTGGCGATTCCTAGCTATGTGGTAGGATATGCATATAATGGTATTTTTGAGTATGCTGGACTTCTCTCACAAATCACCTCTCTAGAGATAGAGCTTGATATCTTAAATATCTATGGGGCGATTTTTGTCTTTGGAATCTCTATGTTTCCATATCTTTTTATTGTTGCTAAAGCTGCATTTTCAAACCTCTCAAACTCTGTAGATGAGGTGGTAAGACTTCAAGGAGTGAGCGAACTAAAAGCTTTCTTTAGAATCTATCTACCGCTAATCTATCCTGCACTTTTTATAGGAATCTTCTTAGCCTCTATGGAGGTGATAAGTGATTATGGGACAGTTGTCTATTTTGGAGTTGAGACATTTAGTGTTGGGATTTTCAAGCAGTGGTTTGGATATGTAGATTTAGTTGGTTCTGTGCAGATTGCTATAGCTTTGATGGTTTTTGTTTTTGCACTACTTATCATAGAGAGCAAGGCAAAAGAGAGGATGCGATACTCAAGTGCAAGCTTTAGCTCAAAAAAACTAGAGCGGAGAGGACTGGGTAAAAAAGCCTCTTTTTTTGCAACTCTTTTTTGCACTATTCTATTTTTGCTCTCCTTTGTTGTGCCTATATCTGTTTTGTTATATTGGTCATATCTTACTATAGGGGATTTTCAAAGCTCTCTCTTTTTTCTCTTTTTAAACACCCTAAGTCTTAACTTTTTTAGCTCATTTTTTATACTAGCAGCTGCATTTATTATTCTTTTTTTTACTATAAACTATAAAACAAAAATCTCCATGATAGCCTATAAAATCTCACTTCTTGGCTACTCAATACCCGGTGCAGTTGTGGGTATTGGAGCGTTGCTACTTTTTAGCTCATTGGATAACATAGTGGGGAGTTACTTTTTTGGCGGAAGCTTTTTTGTGCTTATTTTTGCCTATTTGGTGAGATTTTATCCAGCAGGAGTGGGTTCTCTAAATAGTGGTTTTAGTAGAATTACAGGAGAGCTTCAAGAGGCTAGTAAAATATATGGCAAAGGCGAATTTCATAGGCTAAAAAGTATCTATCTTCCAATCACAAAAGGTGCTTTTATAGGTGGTTTTTTGATTGTTTTTATTGATATTAGCAAAGAGCTGCCAGCTACACTGCTTCTTAGACCTTTCAATTTTGATACACTAGCTATAAGAGTTTATGAGTTGGCATCAAATGAGATGCTTCCCTTTTTGGGAATTCCTTCTCTTATGCTAGTTTGTATGACTGCTATTGCTGTTTTGTTTTTAAATTTAAGGATTTTTAGGTGAACTTATTAAAAATAAAAAATCTTAACAAAGTCTTTTGTAAAGATGGAATCTGTGTTGCAAAAAATATCTCTTTTGAGATAAAAAGAGGTGAAATATTTACACTTATGGGGAGAAGTGGGAGCGGAAAAAGTTCACTTCTTAGGATGATATGTGGCTTTGAAAAGCCAGATGGTGGAGAGATAATACTAGGTGAGAAGCAAATATTTTCAGAAAATATTGATCTTGAGCCAAAAAAAAGAGAACTCTCTATGGTTTTTCAAAATTATGCATTATTCCCCCATCTAAGTGTAAAGCAAAATATTCTTTTTGGAAGTGATGAGATAGCAAAAAAGAGGCTAAAAGATCTCTTAGAAAAGGTTGGTATTAGCGCTATAAAAGATAGATATCCTCATGAGATAAGCGGAGGTCAGCAGCAGAGGGTAGCACTTTGTAGGGCACTTATCCGTGCACCAAAAATACTACTTCTTGATGAGCCTTTTAGCAATATAGATACTGAACTTAGAGCAACTCTAAGAGTTGAACTAAAAGAGATGATACGAGCATTTGATATGACTGCACTTTTTGTCACTCACGATAGAGAGGATGCTTTTTATATGAGTGATAGGATTGCTGTTATGGATAGTGGTGAGATTTTGCAAATAGGTAGACCAAGAGTGCTTTATGACAGGGCAAAAAATTTTGAGTGTGCAAAATTTCTAGGGAAGGTCAATTTTTTTGATTTCGGGAAAAGAAAAGTTGGTGTAAGACCTGAGAATCTAGAGATTCATAGCAGTGGTGAGATTGAAGTTATGGTGAAAGATTGTATATTTCATGGCTCATATTGTGAGGTTATTGGAGATAGTAGCTTTGGTGAAATCACTCTATATACAAAAAATGATGTTAATATAAATAAATCAATAAGAGTCAAAATTTTAAAAGAGATACCTTTTTAGGGGTATCTATTTTTCAAAAATTGCACTTTTCAAGAAGTTATCAAGTGTGATTTTGCATCTCATATTGTCAAATTTTAGCTCCAAAATTCCATCAAAAAGCTCTAATTTTGGTGATCTATTTTGAAATGATTTTATAAATTCACTTCTAAGTTCTAGCTTTGAATCATCTCCATCATCTTGCCCTTTTAGTTCTTTTATTATTGGTTTTATGGTTGTCATAAATTTATGTAGATCAAATGGTTTTTTTACAAAATCCATCACACCCATCCGCTCCAATGTTCCAACTGATTGCTCTGAGAGTTGTCCAGAAATCGCTACTACTCTTGCATCTTTAAAGTTTCTTAGAGTTCTAATTCTTTTGATAAACTCTATACCATCCATATTTGGCATCTGCAAATCTGTGATGATAAGATTAAATCCATCTTTTGTAGCACTCATTTTTCTTACCCCATCAACACCATCGATGGCCTCTATTATGTCTTGAGGTAAAACACTCAAAGACTCTATATTTTGTCGTATCACTTGACGAATTAGCTTGCTATCATCCACAACTAAAATTTTTAGGCTCAATGCTCTCTCCCCTTATTTATCAAAACTTCTAACCTTTCTCATAGCCTCTTCTAGATTGCCATGTTCTCCTCTTGAAGCGATTCCTGTGTGTGAATTTAGTGAAATTTTCTCATCTCTTATCTTAAATTTTTTATGGCTCATAGATTCTAGTATAAAATCAGCAAATTTTTTAGCATCTACTTTATCCATAAAAGAGATAATATAGAGTCCATTTAGAGATGTTTTTACCTCATCACTGCTTGAAAGCTCCTTTTGTATAAAAGACTTTAGGAGTGCTATTATTTTATCTAAAATTTTTTGACCATATTTATCTCTAATCTTATCAGTCCCAACTATTTCATAATATATAATAGAGTAGTTTTTGTGCTCTTCAATATAGCTCTTTTCAGCCAGATCAAAAAGGCTTCTTTCATTTTTTTCTATCTCTATTTTCTCTTTTTTTATCTCTTTTGTTGATATGCTTGAAATTTCACTTTGTATAGCCTCATCTGCCTCTTTGTTTAATGCTTTGCTATTTTTATCTTTTAAGGCTATCTCATTTTTTAAGATTTTTACATCTTTTTTGTGCTCTTCTATTTCACCCTTTACGCTACTTAACTCTTTTGATATAGAGTTATTCATGGTAATGAGCTTCTCTTTGATGAGTGCAAAAGCTGCATTAGAATCCTCATTCTCTTTTATTTCGTTTATTTTTGTTCTCATCTCTGCTAGTTTTTGTGAGTGTCTATCCGTCTGTTTTAAGATTTTGTTTAGCTTCATATAGAGCATGTCTGCTATGTTGTTAAAATCATATAATTTATTAAAAACAATAGTTCTATCACCATTTATTCGCTCACTTATCAATCTATCTGTATGGCTGTTGATATTATCGTTTGAGATTTTTATTTCAGGGTCTCTTAGTTTTTTTGCTAAAATTTTCACTCTTTTTAAGATTGTAGCACTAAAAGATGGAGTAAGAGATTTAATTAGTAGTTTTTTGTAGCTTTGGATCTCATTTTTTAACACAGAATCGACTTCATCCATGCTACTGCCTTCTAGTGCTTTAAGATTTAAGAAGTCAATTAGAGAGCTTATGTCATTCACTCCTATTTTTTCTGCTTCATGCTTTAGGCTTTTATCTAGCTTTTTAAACTCGTGCTCAAATTCATAACATTCATCTAGCTTTACACCTTGAAGATTTGCTATAGAGCAAAATATCTCTTTGTATTTTAGAGGTGTTGCTTCTATGCCATTTTGTTGAATGTAAGCTAAAGTTTTTTGGACGACTACTCTATATTTCAAAAACA
>JAABSR010000118.1 GCA_011390245.1 Campylobacterales bacterium | reverse complement strand
TCAAAAAGCTGGATCATTGGTGATTGCAATCGCCCCTCACTGTCTGCCTCCATACCCACAGACATCACAAGATCTTCGCTTACTGGATGAAAATAGGAGGAGTATCCACTAATCTCTAGCTCTCCTACCTTTGTAGGATTTGCAGGATTGCTTAGATCTATTGTGTAGAGTGGGTCTGTTTGTCTAAATGTAACAATAAATCCCTTATCGCCCAAAAATCTCACCCCTTTTATAGTTTCACCCTCTTTTCCAAGACCTCTAAGCTCTCCCTCTTGAACCAAAACCCCATCTTGAGATTTGAGAGTAAAAAGCATATTATCAGTATCTCCTTGCCAACTCCAGCCCTCTGTAGTGGCTATACGCAAATAATCTCCATGTTCACTTAAAGAGAATTGATTGAGAATAGTTCCATCTACAAAACCGCTCCCCTCAAATGTAAGAGCATCCCTGATGCCAAATTTATAGAGCACACTTCGCACCTTGTAATCTTCAAAAGAGTAGTAGAGCGGATACTTTTCAGAAACAAGATAGATAGCACTACTGCTTGCATAAAGCGTACTAGAATCCCCTACTATAGAGATGCTCTCTCTACTCAAATCACTCAAATCAAAGGCACTTATAGTTGTAATAAAAGCACTCTGATCAACCCTCCCTGGGGCATAAGTACTAGCAAACTTCAAAAGCTCTTCGCTACCAATAGAGGAGTTTATCTCTGGAAAAAGTACACTCTCTTTGTAGATTGGATTTTCATAATCATAATTAAAGTAACCACTCTCATCTTTTGGGTAGTAGTAGCAATAATTTTGATATGGATATGGATCATAAGCGATGGTTGTAGTGGCGACTGATTTGAGTGAGCTACTTGCAGAAGATGTGCCTATAGCTTCACTATCACTTGTAACTTCTGGCTCTCCATAGTATGGATCTCCCTCAATACAATCAGTTATATATGTTTTTGGATACTCTACATTGATATAGGGCATAAATCTAGAAACTACATAGAGATTGCCATTTGCAACCCTAGTATCAACAAAATTGCCATCAATCTCAAAGCTCTCTGATTTGCTTATTGAGTTGATATTGCTAACATCATAGATCTCAATTTTACTCTTATCACTCCATATCCCAAAATCAATCTCTTCCCAAAATCCCCAAAAGTTGTTGTTATGTGGATAGATGGCTATGAGTTTATTATTGATAAGATATAGCTCGGAAGGCTTTGATTCTAGCTCAATAGAAGTAAGTGGTTTGCTCTCTCCATTTAGGAGATTTTCAAAAGAGTTTATGTAGATTTTATTTTCAGAGTAGCCATGTGGAATATAAAAAATATACTCTCCATCATGCTTGATAATATCTGCTTCATCTACATCACTCTCTTGAGTGTTTGTACTTGTCGCATCATCAACGCTAACAGATTCAGCTCCTGATACAGCATCACTACTACTTGCTGCTGCACTACTAGAAACAGAAGGTGCGCCATAATCTGCATAGATAGGATAATATTTATTTCCACTGCTTCTGTAGTTTTTATTGTATTTGACCATCATCTCCAAAAACTCTACCATCTCATCTTTTGAGCCAAACGGTGTAAGTTTACTCTCCTCTTTGGTAAGCTCTATGTTTTGAGGTTTTTCACTATAAACCCAAAAACCCTCACCATGAGTTATAGTCTCTATCTCTGGAAGCTCTGGTGGAAGCACTTCATCATCCCCATAACCACTCCATCTGCCTTCTGAATATTTAAAGATTGTTTTTGCATCAAAGATTCTAGGTGTTATGGCACTTTTTGTCGGCAAGGATAGGAGATTCCAGCCACTTATAAGAGTGATCGTATCTACATTTGTAGCACTTCGCTTTGCTTTTGGCTCTACAAGTGTAAAAGAATCCAAACTTCGTATCCAAACACCTTGAGCTAGATTTATCGCTCCAGTTTGCTTGTACCCTATAGAACCACTTCCATCATACACATAGATGTACTCTATTTTTGGATTTAGCCCTTTGAGTTCTTCTATCGTAGTTTCTGCACCTATTCCAATAAGATTCCATCCACTCCTTATCTCTACAGCATGAAGCTGTAGAAACAAAAGAGGCGTCAAAAGTAGATATTTTGCTTTCATAAAACCCTCCAATTTAGTAAGTGGAAAAATTATATCTCAAAAAGAGAGCTACAAAATAAATGACTTGTGAATGAATGTAAATGAACTAAACAAACTCTACAATTTTATCAAATGGCAATCTATCTTTCTCTCTCCCCTTTTTTGCACAATAGCCAAGTGGAATAATAAAACTAACTATATACTCTTCGCCAATACCTAGCACCTCTTTTACATCACTCTCAACAAATCCACCAATAGGGCAAGAATCCACACCAATAGCCTGAGCTGCATTTAAGATATTTGCACCAGCTATGTGACACTGCTCACTACTCCATCTAGGGATATCTAGCTTTTTATAGTACTCTTTGTAGAAATTAATACTTCCCTCTAACACTTCACTATTTTTCTCACGCAGAGCATACAATCTCTCTTTGACATACTCTCCATCAGGGTCTAGCTCTTTTATCTTACCAAGAATCACCACCACATAGGTAGCACTACTGATTTGAGGCTGATCCCAACACGCTTTTTGAAGCTTCTCTTTTTTATCTTCACTCTCTACTACCAAAAATTTCCACTGCTCCAAACCTATAGATGAAGGTGATAAGATTCCAACCTCCAATATATACTCTAAATCTTCCCTTGAGACTTTTCTGTTTTTATCAAAAAGCTTACAAGAAAAACGCTTCTCCATTATCTCTTTATAAAAATTTCTCATATTACCCTCCTAAAATTTTTTATCATTAAATCATTCTATACAAACTCTCAAAACTTATACTATTTTTTTGACAAATTCTGATTTTAGCTGCATTGCTCCAAATCCATCTATTTTGCAGTCTATATTGTGGTCACCCTCATAAACAAGACGGATATTTTTTACTTTTGTGCCAACTTTTACACTTCCTGATGCACCTTTGACTTTTAGGTCTTTGATAACTGTGATACTATCTCCATCTTCTAAGGTGTTTCCATTG
This sequence comes from Campylobacterales bacterium, assembly GCA_011390245.1. Lineage (GTDB taxonomy): Bacteria > Campylobacterota > Campylobacteria > Campylobacterales > JAABSR01 > JAABSR01. The sequence goes on along the minus strand of JAABSR010000118.1, from coordinate 2,236 downwards.
GCATCTTTGATTGTAAGCACTTTGCTCTCTTCATTGCTATTTTTGCTCCACTCATGTGAGCATTCAGGGCAGATGTAAAGCTCCCCATCTTCGTATGTAAAAGTAGAGTTGCATTTTGGGCAATTTGGTAGATTTTCCATGTTTTTCCTGATATTTTATTGATCTTTGATGAAATATTATCACTTTATAATTGATAAGGAGATGATTGTATATAGATATAGTTTTATACAACAACAACTAAGTCAAATTTTTCTACAATCTCCACATCAAGAAAAGTCAAAAGGATTGAAATAGTGAGTAAGAATCTACATGGATTATATGCGATAACTGATGAGGTGTTGACGCCTAAAAGTAGCGTTGTGGCTCAAGTCGAGAAGGCTTTGAGAGCTGGAGTTGATATTGTCCAGTTTAGAGATAAAAGCTCTCTAGATTCTGAGGTGGAGTCTATTTGTGTAGAGCTTCAAGAGCTTTGTACAAAACATAATGCTACATTTATTATAGATGATAGAGTAGAGCTTGTAGCAAAAATAGGAGCAGATGGGCTTCATATTGGAAAGGATGATATCCCACTAAATAGAGCTAGAGAGATTGTTGGAAAAAATGTGATAATAGGTGTATCTTGTTATGGGGAGATCAAAAGAGCAGAAGATGCACAAAAGGGGTTGGCAGATTATGTAGCTTTTGGCTCTTTTTTTCACTCCTCTACCAAACCAAAATCTACAGTTGTAGATGCTCTGATTTTAAAAGAAGCAAAAGAGATTTTAAATATACCAATATGTGCTATTGGTGGGATAAATAGTAGCAATATAGATGAGCTTTTGATGCACAAACCAGATATGATTTCAGTAGTAAGTGCTATCTTTGGAGATAAGAATATAGAGGAGAGGGTTAAAGAGCTTAAATCTAAAATTTTTGGATAAAAAAATATATAGAAGATTTTACTCAGAGGCTAGAAGCCACTGAGTGATACATATTTTGTAAGAATATCAATAAGAGGACCTACCAATAGAATTGAAAATATCGTAACTATTGCTGAAAATCCTATTATTGTCTTTAGTGAGTTTGATGCATTTTTCATATAGACTGTAGAGTCATCAGATGCAATAGGCTCTTTCAAGAACATAAACACAATAAGTTTTAGATAGTAGTATGCAGATATTGCACTATTTAGAGCCATAATAATTGCCAAAACTACATAATCAGCATTTACTGCTGAACTCATAAGATACATCTTACCCCAAAATACTGCAAAAGGTGGAACCCCAGCTAGTGAGAGCATAAATACTGCCATAAGCGTTGCACCTATTGGCATTATTGTTGCCATACCAGAAAATTTAGAGTATGGGTGATCAAATCTATCGTGCCAAACTTTTGCTTTATGTCTTGAAACCCAAAGCATGGTAAACGCACCTAGATTTGTAAACAAAAATAGTATCCAATATAAAAAGAGTGAAGTATGGGCTTGCGTAGTTCCAATAAGTATTGCACCTAGTGCAAAACCAGCATGAGACATCGAGCTATAAGCCAACATTCTTTTGACATCTTCTTGCACAAGAGCCAAAATATTAGGAATAGTCATGGTTATAACAACTGCTAAATAAAGAACAACCTTCACCCAGTCTTGATCGGAATCTATCAAAAACTCAAAAAATCTCATAACTACTACAAAGGCTGCAATTTTTGGAACAATAGACATATAACCAGCCAATGCTGCACTTGCACCCTCATAAACATCAGGTGTCCATGTATGAAAAGGAACCATTGATATTTTAAACCCTAGAGCAGCCAACATAAACACAACACCTAACATTACTATGATTGAAGGTTCAAAATTATTACTCACTAATACTTCTGAGACTTGGTGTAGCTCAACTGAGCCTGTAGCACCATATATAAACATCGAGCCTAATGCAAAAAATCCAGAAGCAAAAGCACCCATTGTAAAATACTTAATAGCTGCTTCAAAAGCTGTACTTCTATTGTGTAGTGCTATGAGAGTATAGAGAGCCAAAGAAGCTGTCTCTAGACCTATAAAAATAAGTATCAAATTATCACTTGATACCATAAACTGGAAGCCTGCTATCATAAAAAGAAATATCGCATAAAACTCTGGATATGAGTATTCATGATATCTCTTAGATGTTAGAGCTAGGGGAATAAACAGAGCTGAAGCTATCAATATTATCGCTTGAGAGATAATAGATATCCCATCAACTAACATAACATCAAAAAAGCC
>JAABSR010000117.1 GCA_011390245.1 Campylobacterales bacterium | reverse complement strand
GAATTCCCTTATTAGATTCTCATAATCATCCATCGCACTCTCTAAAGGCGTATCTCTATTTTTGCCGATATTTACACCTATTGGGAGAACATGAGGATAGAGCTTTTTTACCCTCCTAGATAGAGCATGAGCACCACTATTGTTGAAGCCCATCGCATTTTGCAAAGCCTCCTCTTCGATGTGTCGAAATAGCCTTGGTTTTTCATTTCCACTTTGTGCCTTAGGTGTTATCGTGCCAACCTCAGCATATCCAAAGCCTAGACCCATAAGTGCATCAACTAGCTTTGCATCCTTATCAAACCCCGCTCCAATGCCTACAGGGTTTAAAAAGTCTCTGCCAAAAATATTCTGTTTTAATCTATCATCAACTATAAAATTTTTATCTACCAAATAATTTAAAAGCCAAGGTATTTTTGCACCAAAAGATAGCGATATGCTACCTATATCATGAGCCATCTCAGCATCTAATTTAAAAAAAATAGCTCTTAAATTCTCATAACCTATCATAATGTGTTCACTTTTTTTGAGTTTATTGATATATTAAATATATAGCATATACTACTCAAAAATTGCTAAATATTGATTTATAATAGATTTTGCAAATAAAGAAGAGTTAGGGAGAGAACTTCTGCCTACTCTTCCTCTTTGATTAGAGGATAAACACCATTTTCATCGTGCACCTCTCTTCCAGTAATTGGTGGGTTAAATACACAAATTAGCCTCATATCTTCACTTCCTCCATAAAGATAGTGCTCATCATGTTCATTTAGGGCGTACATGATTCCATCATATATCTCATGGGTTTTGCCGCTTTTTAGATCCTCTATTTTTCCATTGCCAGATACACAATAGACTGCTTCAAGATGGTTTTGATAGTGGATATGAGTTTTTGTTCCAGCATAGATTATTGTCTCATGAAAAGAGAATCCCATCTTCTCACTAGCTAAGACCATTCTTCTGCTAACCCATTGACCACCAGGAGCTTTAGTCTCTCTTTCGCTCCCTATGATATCTTTAATATCTTTTACAATCAAAAACTCTCCTTTAGTCTATTTTTTTTCTCATCAATAATATCACTGATAGACTTTTCCACTATATCAATCCCAGCAATTAGTTCATCTTCACCTATCGTAAGAGGTGGTAAAAACTTCACAACCTGATCTTCAGCACCAGCTACCTCTATGACAAGTCCATTTTCAAAACATTTTGTAGAAACTTCAGATGCAAAACCTAGCTCATTTATCTCTAGTCCATATATCAAACCTCTACCTCTAACAGCCATGTCATACTCATCATGTTTATCAGCTATGGCTTGAAGTCTATCTTTTAGAAGTTTTGATTTATGTTTGACCGCATTACTTAAATCATCATTTTCCCAATATTTCAAACATTGTGTAGAGGCTACAAATGCAAGATTATTACCCCTAAAAGTACCCGTATGCTCTCCTGGCTTCCACTGATCTAGTTCAGGTCTTAAAAGAATAATAGCAAGCGGCAAGCCTCCACCTATTGATTTTGATAGGGTTACCATATCTGGAGTGATTCCTGCCTCTTCAAAGCTAAAAAAGTCTCCAGTTCTTCCATTGCCCACTTGTATATCATCTAAAATTAGCAATATATCAAACTCGCGACATAGCTCTTCTAAACCTTTTAGCCACTCAGGACTTGCTACATTTACACCACCCTCAGCCTGTATTGTCTCCAAAATCACAGCAGCAGGTAGATCCAATCCGCTACTAGCATCAGTTAAATATTTTCTAAATATCTCTAGTGTATTTATTTTGTCACCAAAGTAGTTGTCATAAGGCATAAATGTCACATTTTGTCTAGCTATGTGAGCTTCATCTCTATAAAATGTATTACCAGTAACTCCCAAAGAGCCCATGGTTAATCCATGAAATGCATTGGTAAATGAGACTATATTTGATCTCCCTTTGATCATCCTAGCAAGCTTTAGTGCAGTCTCTACAGCATTTGTCCCAGTAGGTCCTGTAAATTGCACTTTGTACTCTAGGTTTCTTGGAATTAAAATCACATCATTTAAAGTCTGCAAAAACTCCTTTTTTGCAACTGTTGCCATATCAAGACCATGAACAATCCCATCATTTTGAATATATTTTATCAAAGCATCTGATACTCTATCGTTATTGTGTCCATAGTTTAGCGTTCCAGCACCTGCAAAAAAGTCTATATACTCAACACCTTGCTCATCTATAAGCTTTGCTCCCTTTGCCTTTTCAAATGTGGTCGGGAATGACCTTACATAACCTCTTACATTTGATTCCATTGTTTCTATTATTCTCAAGATATCTCTCCTTTATAATTTGTCAAATCAACTGGTTTTATTGTATATAAAACCTCCTCTTCATGCTCTCCATCAAACATATCACTACTGATAAATTTAGAATCACTCATATCTGCTTTTAGAGTTTTTGCCATACTTTTAAAAAGACCAAGAGATGCCATATTTGAAGGCGATACTGTTGTCTCTATTTTATCTACTATCTTGACATTTGCTCTAGTTAAAATATTTGCCATCATAAGTTTTGAGACCTTTTTGCCTCTAAACCTGCTATCTACTGCAACCTGCCAAACAAATAGTGTCCTCAAATCTTCTGGCTTTTGATAGGCTGAGATAAAACCAACGATTTCACCCTCAGCCTCTGCTACCACAGAAGTACCTCTAAAGTGTGAGCACATGATCATATAATAGTACTCAGAATTTAAATCTAGTGGTTTACATCTATCTATAAGCCTATAGACCTCTATTGCATCTTTTATATTTGGGATTCTGGTTACTAGCTTCATCTTAATCTCTCAATCCTTTATCAATTTTTTATAACTGCAACATAAATTCTAACTATATTTTCTTAATCCTATGTTAATTGACTTCATTAAATTTGTAATAAATTTACATAAAATATGTAAAATATACTACGCATAGAGTGTAAAAAGATATATTTTTATGATACAATAAAAAAAATTTTAGAGAGAAATAGATGGCACTTATAGACACGGAGAAACCTTTAGCACCTCTTAGCAGTATAGCTGATCTACTAAATGTAAAACAAAGAACCCTCAAGATGTATGAAGAGAAGGGATTATTGCCAAATAAAAACAGTAGAGTTAAAAAACTATATTCGCTCAAAGATATAAGAAAAATAGCTTTTGTACACTTTCTTGCAAGTGGCAAGAGAGTGAATGCAAATGGAATAAAATATATAAATGATATACTTAGCAATTATGTTTGCGAAGATGACATAGAGAAACTTCTAAAATTTGCCGAAGAATCGCTGGAAAAATCTCCAAATAGTGATTTTGAGAGCCATGAAAACTTTTAACTCAAGGATTTTTTGATGCCAGGTGTCAAATTTATATTTGATGATTTTAAAAACCTTATAAATCATCACATTGGAATCATAGAAAGATATAGCAATGATAGTCAAAAATTTTCTATAGTATTTATGTATGCTAAAAATCTTGATAGCGATATGGTTAGGGATTCACTAGAGTTTGTCTTAAGAGAATCTGATGCTATTTTTTATATGCATGAGTGCTACTTCATGCTTATGCCATACACAGACAAAAAAGGTGCACAGATAGTCCAAAAAGGGCATCAAGACTTTTTAGGTGGAGAGGTTGATAGCGATATAGTCACCTTTCCAGATGATGGAAGAACCGTCGAAGAGCTACTTGAGCGGATTGATGAGCATATTCAAGTCTGGCTAGAGATGGCAATATTTGAGCTATAGAAGTCACAAATGCAAGAACTAAAAAATGATAGATGTGAATATTTATCACATCAAATAGAGAATATTCCCTCACCTTGTTATGTCCTAGAGGAGAGACTCTTAGAGAAAAATCTAGTGATACTAGGGAGAGTACAAAAAGAGAGTGGTGCAAATGTTTTGCTTGCACTCAAAGGTTTTGCAATGTGGAGTGCATTTCCACAATGTGCTAAAGTACTAAATGGTATCACAGCAAGTGGGCTACATGAGGCAAAACTAGGAGCTGAGAAGTTCAAAAAAGAGGTACACACATACTCACCAGCCTTTAAAGAAGAGGAGATAGAGGAGATTTTAGCTATCTCTGATCATGTCATCTTCAACTCCTTCTCTCAGTGGAGCAAATACAAAGAGATAGCCCTCAACTACCCAAAAAAGATAAGCTTTGGAATAAGGGTAAATCCTGAATACTCTGAAGTGGAGCCACCAATTTATAATCCTTGTATCACTGGAAGCAGACTAGGAACTACAAAAAAACACTTTAGGGCAGATATGCTTGAGGGGATAGATGGGTTACATTTTCATACACATTGTGAACAAAATAGTGATGCACTAGAGCGAACCCTGTTGCATTTTGAGGAGAAGTTTAAAGAGTTTATCCCTCAGATGAAGTGGATAAACTTTGGAGGCGGTCACCACATAACAAGAGCTGATTATGATGTAGATAGACTTATAAGGATTATTAGGGATTTCAAAGAGCGATATAACGGAATTGAAGTCTATCTAGAGCCTGGTGAAGCAGTAGGTTGGAAGTGTGGATTCCTCATAGGTGAGGTGCTAGATATTGTAAACAATGGTATAGATATAGCTATACTTGATGTCTCCGCAGCTGCCCACATGCCAGATTGCCTTGAGATGCCCTACCGACCCGAAGTAAGAGGTAGTGGAGAACCAAATGAAAAAAAACATACATATAGATTTGCAGGCAATACATGTCTAGCAGGTGATGTGATTGGAGACTACTCTTTTGATAAGCCCCTAAAGATTGGGGAGAGAGTAATATTTGAGGACATGATACACTACACGATGGTCAAAAACAATACATTTAATGGAGTACCCCTCCCAAGTATTGGTAAAATCACAAAGAGTGGAGAGTTTAAACTACTCAAAAGTTTTGGATATAAAGATTACAAAATGAGGCTATCGTAATACAAATTGATTTTTTCATTTGATTAGAATTTAAAAACATGTACTATGATAGTTATTTTTGGATACATTTGTAAATATAATCTCCCTAAAATTTTCAAGGATAAGCCTAGCAAGTGGTGATGTCCCAGCCACACACTATCTATAAATTACCTCAAAAGAAGATGATCAGCTCCTCTAAAAAAGTAAACATCTGCAAATTTTCTAAAAAAATCTACAGACTTTGAAGAATTCACAACTCTATCATCTTCTCCTATATAGACTTCAATATTCACTCCACCTCTTCGTACCTCTTCTAGTCTCTCTTTGTCCCATCTGTAGTAGAGAAGCTCTTTTAGCTCTTCGTAGCTTGATTTTGATCTATATTTTTGAAGTGAGATCACTTCAGAGCAGCTTGTAAAAAAATTATTCACATAGCGTTTGCTATCTTTTTTGTAGT
>JAABSR010000116.1 GCA_011390245.1 Campylobacterales bacterium | reverse complement strand
AAGAAGCAGTGGTTGAGGATTGAAGATAGACCTTTGTGGAAATTTGTAGCAGATAGATTCTCCAGAGTTTATGAGTTTGATAAGGTGATAATCACATGCTCAAAAGATGAGGTGGAGCTTATGAGAAAGCACTCAGACTATGAGATAGTAGAGGGTGGGGATACTAGGGTCAAATCTCTCCAAAATGCTCTAGAGTGTGTGGATAGTTCACATGTTTTGGTCACTGATACTGCTAGATGTTGTGCAGAGGAGAATCTACTAAAGGAGCTAGTCTCATTTTTGCCTGATGTGGATTGCGTAGTTCCATATCTAGGTGTTGAAGATACTACTATTTTTGAAGATTCCAAAGAGGATGTAAAGATAGAAAGAGAGAAGCTAAAACTTATCCAAACGCCACAACTAAGTAGGGTAGAGCTTTTGAGAGAGGCTTTTTCAAGCGGGGTAGAGTTTAGTGATGAGAGCAGTGCTATCCTCTCTCTTGGTAGAAGCGTAGAGTATGTCTTAGGCTCTAAAAATGCAAAAAAGCTTACAACTTTGGAGGATATTAGAGAGTTGAAGTGTCTAAAGCCACCCTCTAGAGATGTTTTTGTTGGAAGTGGTTTTGATATACATGCATTTGAGAGTGGCAAGAGAATGCTTCTTGGGGGTGTGGAGATTGATTGTGGTTATGGATTCAAAGCCCACTCTGATGGAGATGTATTGCTTCATTCTCTTATAGATGCACTTCTTGGTGGTATTGGAGCATCTGATATTGGGGAGTGGTTTCCTGATACAGATATCAAATATAAAAATGCCAACTCATCAATGCTCACAAAAAGAGTAGTTCAACTGCTCACATCTGTAGGGTATGAGATAGTAAATGTAGATATCACAATCATGGCTCAAAAACCTAAAATCTCCCCATACAAAAAAGAGATAGAGAGAAGTGTTGCAAATATTTTAGAGATAGATCTTTTTAGAGTCAACATAAAAGCAACAACTGCAGAAAAAATGGGTTTTGTCGGTAGAGAAGAGGGTGTGTTTGTTCATGCTATCACCTCTTTGAAGTATTTTGATTGGACAAGGCTATAAGGAGATTTTTGAGATGAAAATTCTAATTGTTGAGAGTGAAATATATTTGGCACAAAGTATTAGTGTAAAACTTAGCGATCAAGGTTTTAGTTGTGAGGTTTGTGCTACAGTCAATGAAGCTCAAGCAAAAGAGACAACATTTGATATTGTACTCCTTTCTACAAATATATCTGGACAAAATTTTTATCCAATCATAGAGAGATACAAAGCATCTATAGTGATACTTATGATCTCTTATATTAGTAGCGATACAGTTGCAAATCCCCTAAAAGCTGGAGCAAAAGATTATATACTAAAGCCTTTTATGATAGATGAGCTTTTGCGAAAAATAGAGCACTATGTGGAGTTTGAGAAGCTCAAAATCAGAAATAAAATGTTGGATAGATATATAAGCTATCGGCTAAAAGATATAAACTTAGATATAGATATCCCAAAAAAGCATAAATTTCCCATCTTTTTAAAGACAAACTACCAAAAATGTGCAGATAAATATTTTTTTGAGTATATCAATACCAACTCAGTAAGTGCAGATATTGTCTTTTTGGATGATGAGAATCTAGCCTCAAAAGTCTCTAGTCTTAAAAGAGACACTCTTGTATATGCTATAGGTTATGAAGAGCTAAAAAAGAGTGAAAAAAAGGAGTGCGAAGAGATATTTGCAAAAAGGTATGCTATATTTCCTATAGGAGACATAGATGAGGAGCTTCCTTTTGAGGTTTTTGAGATAAAGATTGATAGTAATAGCGTTGATATTAGTGGTGAAATTTTATCAATTGATGATTATGTTAAACTTATAATCACAAAATATGAAAATAAATATCCAGATACCGAGCTTAGTAGAAAGCTTGGAATGAGTAGAAAAAGCTTATGGGAGAAGAGAAAAAAATATGGCATCAGCAAGAAAAAATAGAGCTATCTATATTGATAAAGAGGCACTCTCTGCACTAGCGTTGGTTCAGGAGGGTTTATTAAGTCCAGCAGATGGGTTGATGGATGAAAAAGAGGCTGCAGAGGTGGATTTAAGTGGTGAGTATATGGGTAGGACTTTGCCATTCTCATTTATCTTAGCTCCTAGTGGAAATAGAAATCAAAAGATATTGCCATCTTTGAAAAAGGGTGAGCAGGTAGATCTTATATGCGATAGTAAAAAAGTAGGAGAGATAGAGACTAGATCAGTTTTTGCCATAGACCCAACAAAGAGGGTTGAACGAATATTTGGCACAAATGATACATCTCATCCGGGTGTTTCCAAAACACTAAAGAGACTTGGTAGCTATGCAATAAGTGGAAAGTATAGAGTAGAGTTTGATGATGTAAAAAAGGGCAAAGAGAGGATAAAAGAGGCAAAAGAGAGGATAAATTCTTCACAAACTACAGCTATGATGATTGCTGCAAAACCTCTCCATAGGGCACATGAGAGGATGATAAGATTGGCACTTGATAAATGTGATTTGCTAGTGATATTTCTACTCAAACCATACCAAAAAGATTTTTTAGATTTTGAGGTTAGACTAAAAACGCTCAACTATTTAGTTGATAATTTCCTACCAAAAAATAGAGTTGTTGTGATACCTTTTGAAAATAACTATCTTTTTGCAGGAAATAATGAGATGATCTTAGATGCGATTGTAGCTCAAAATTATGGATGCAATAGATTGGTCACTGGTCAGACACATGTAGGGCTAGGGATGTTTTATGAAGATGATGGAGTGCACTCTATTTTTGATATGCTAAAGGGAGTGAACATCGAAATAGATATCGCAAGTGAGTATGTGTATTGCAATCTTTGTAAAACGCTAGTGAGCACTAAAACTTGCGCACATGGGCAACATCACCACATATCATACCACTCAAACTCGATCATGGAGCTTCTCAAAACTGGTCTTTTGCCCCCAGCAGTTCTGGTTAGAAAAGAGATATCAGCTATTATCTTGAGTGCCCTTTTTCCAAATAGATTTAAAAATCTTGAGAAGTTATATTATGACATCATGCCAGTATCTGGACTTTTAGAGTCGCACAACGAAGAGGAGTTCTATTTGGAGCTTATGAATCTATATCAGACTACCTCTCTTAGCTGATTTTAGAAAGCAAAAGAGATATGCTCTGCAAGTCTTTTTTTGCCAATATCTTCTTTTACTACTGTTTTTTTTATCTACTTAAATTTTGGTAGCGTAATAAAAAAAGTTGCTCCCTCACCTATGTTTTTGACACATATAGTACCATTCATATTGTTTTCAATGATAGTTTTGGTTATGTTCATACCAATCCCACTTCCTTTGTCACCCTTTGTGCTCACATAGGCTTCAAATATCTTTTGTGGTAGTAGATTTTGAGGTATTCCCCCAGCTTTATCGGAAAGCTCAATATATGTCTGTTTTTCATCAGAATCTACCACTATTTTAAACACTCTATCTTTGATTCCTCGCTCTTCATAAGCATCTTTTACATTGCTAATAAAATTTATCATAACCTGCTTAAACTCATTTGCATGACCCAATGCATAGATATTTCTCTTTTTCTCTTCAATTTTAACATCTATTTTAAACTTATATATGAGAGGTTTTACAAGTTTTAGCACCTTCTCTATCTCTTCAACAATCAAAAAAGGACTCTTTTTTCTATCTACTTTAAAAAAGTTTTTAAAATCATATATAGTATCTGACATAAATTTTACCTGCTCCATTATCCTATGGGAGGTATCATCTATCTCTTTTTTTGCAATATTAGCATCATCAAGCTCTAGCTCTATTAGAGAATCAGCAAGTAGATTTGCAACTGAGAGAGGTTGTTGCCACTGGTGGGCTATCACGCCTATCATCTCTCCCATGATTGCCATTTTTGATTGCTGTATAAGCATCTGCTCTTGAGCTATTCTGTTTTTTATCTCGATCTCTAGGAGCCTTTGGGTCTCTTTTTGTATATCCATCTGCTTGGTAATATCATGCTGAACACAAAAGTAGCAACTAAGCTCTCCAGATTTATTGTATATTGGTGAGATATTCCACTCCACCCAATACTCACTACCATCTTTTCTATAGTTTATGGTGTGACCTTGAAAAAACTTCCCCTCTTTTAGCTCTTTTTTTAATCTATCAAGTACGCTTCTATCGCTCTTTTCTCCTTGCAAGATTCTAGGGGTTTTTCCTTTTAGCTCTTCTGCACTATATCCTGTAGCTTTTGTAAATGCACTATTTACATAGATAAACTCAGGACCTGGCTCTTCAAGCTCTGGAGTGGTTATCACTATAAAATTGTATGATTGTTCAAATATAGGTTTGAGGTGCTCCATGTGCTCTAAGACATCTATTCTTTTAGCTTCACTATTTTCCACGCCTAGCTCCTATCTATCTTTTATTCGTACAAATATATGTACATTTGATGAGCCATCTTGAAATGCTCTCTCCTCTTTTTCTATATAATCAAGAGATTTTACAAGCTTGCCATACTTCTCAAAACCATAGCTTCTAGGATCAAATGAGGGGATATTTTTGCTTATATATGATGCCACTCCTGAGAGTGATGACCACCCATCTTCACCTGAGACCGCTTCTATTGATTTTATCATTATCTTTTTAAGTTTTTGCTCTTCACTTTTTGATTTTGTGACTACATCTCTTTTTCTTAGGTTTTCTGTGAAGATAAACTTATCACATGCAGAAGTAAAAGCCTCAGGAGTCTTCTCTTCCCCAAAACCGTAAACGGACAATCCATTTTCTCTAATCCTAGTCGCAAGCCTTGTAAAGTCACTATCAGAAGAGACTATGCAAAACCCATCTATATTTCCATCGTGCAAAATATCCATCGCATCAATAATCATAGAAGAATCAGTTGAATTCTTTCCACTTGTGTATCCAAACTGCTGGATGGGCTGAATAGCATGGAGAAGAAGATGCTCTTTCCAGTTTTTTAGCCGTGTAGTAGTCCAGTCGCCATAAGCTCTTTTTATAGAAGCAATACCAAATTTTGCCACCTCTTCTAACAACTCTACAACTATAGAAGCTTGAGCATTATCAGCATCTATAAGAACTGCTAGTTTTTCATTTTGTCTTTCAGACATATCGTTTCCTTAAGTACAATCAAATTATTGCTATTTTCAAGCCCATTTTACCAAAATAATATTTTTGATTGATTTTTGTAAAATTTATAGTAGTTTTTAGAGAGAAATACCAATATCTAAACTAAGCCTCATAAGTTGCTATCTTCTCATGATAAAAAGGGATTTCAACACATCTTATGTGAATAGGTAGCAGGTTTATCACCACTTTGCTAGGCTCGTAGTGAGCATTTCAATACATCTCATGTGAAT
>JAABSR010000115.1 GCA_011390245.1 Campylobacterales bacterium | reverse complement strand
CTTCTTGTCACAAGAGGTGAAGATGCTAGGGAGAGAGAAGCTGTTTTTGGAGCGTTTAAAAAACACTTTATTGATTCTGGTTTGGTTGATAAGAGTATAGAGGTTGCATTGTATGATACTCCAAAAGAGAGTTCTTTAGAGCTAGCAAAAGAGGTTTTGAAGCTATATGATAGCATGGATCATACACTTAAATTTGCAAAGGAGAGAGAGATGAAGATTGAAGATAATGGAAGCAAAAAAGAGAGCACACCTTTAAAAGATTATAGGGGAGTAGCTTGCCCTATGAACTTTGTCAAAACAAAAATGGAACTAGCAAAACTAAATAGCAAAGATGAACTAGAGATACTACTAGATAGTGGCTCTCCTATAGAAAATGTACCAAAATCTCTAGAGGGTGAGGGACACACTATAAAAGAGATAAAACAAGAGGGTGATGCTTGGAGAGTGAGCATAATCAAAAAATGAGTGTACTAAGTGTAGCTTTAACCCAAAAAAAGACACTACTTATTGGTGGTGGAGCTGTAGCTGCTCAAAAAGCAAGAGCTATGTCAAAAATAAAATATGAATTTGATATTTTAACTGAAGAGATCAAAGATGAATACTTTAGAGATAAGCCACTAACTATTGGCAGATTCCATCAAAAATTCATAGATGATTATGATATTTTTATAGATGCAAGTGGTGATGAAAATATCTCAAAAATGCTACTTGAAGAGAAAAAGAGAAAAAATTTACTCATAAATGTAGTAGATAAGCCTGAATTATGTGATTTTTACTTTTGTGCTTTAGCTTCAAGAGGTGAAATCCAAGTTGGAGTAAGTAGCTCTGGAGTCTCTCCTACTCTAGCTCAAAGTGTTAGAGATAAAATCGAAAAGCTTTTGACAAATGATCTAACTGAAACTGCTTCAAAGCTCTTCTTGCAAAGAAAGATGCCTCAGATAGATAAAAATAGAATGCGAAATATAGCAAAAAGCTCTATGGGGAAAGTGTTTATTATCGGTTGTGGAAGTGGGGATGTAAACAACCTAACATTAGAGGCTTTGGAGACATTTTTATTTCTTGAAGTAGCAATTGTTGATGCACAAGTTAGTGAAGAGATTTTAGAACTTTTGCCAAAAGAGTGCAAAATCATCGATGCGAGCAAACAAAAAGGACAACATAGCAAATCACAATCAGAGATAAACTCACTCCTTATAAACAATGTAGCAAATGGGAAGATTGTTGGAAGATTAAAAGGTGGTGATCCTTTTATATTTGGCAGACTAAAAGAGGAGTGTGATGCCCTAAAAGATGCAAAAATAGAGTTTGAAGTGATAAATGGGATTAGCTCAATCTTTAAAGCTTTTAATGTTAGCGGACTTTTGCCAACTATTAGAGATATCTCAAAAGGTGTAACTATTGTCTCTGCACATTTAAGAGAATCTATATACAATGATGATTGGATAGCACTACTTGCTCAACCTAATCACACGGTAGTTGTGCTCATGGCTCACTCATTTGCTACAAAAATAAGAGAGTCTATTTTGATATCAAACATAAATCCAAAACTACCAGCTCTTTTTGTCTCAAAACTAGACAAAAAAGATCAAAAGATTGTCCATGGTGATGTGGATTCCTTAGAGCAGATGGCACAAAAATGTGATAAGCCTGCTATTTTGATTTTAGGAGAATGTGCAAGAAGGGAGAACCTCTTTAGGTGAAAATGGAGAAACTATGCAAAAAGTGTTAGTTGGATTGAGTGGTGGAATAGATTCTAGTAGTAGTGCAAAACTGCTACTAGAAGAGGGGTATTTCGTGGAGGGTGTATATATGAAACTCCACAACAAAAGTGAAGAGTATCACACCTCAAATCTTGAGACTATAACAAGCGTAGCAAAGTATCTAGGAATAAAATATCATGTACTTGATCTAAGAGAGGAGTTTCAAAAAGAGATACTCGATTATTTTGTAGAGAGCTACAAAAATGGTATCACTCCAAATCCATGCATAAAATGCAATCAATTTATCAAGTTTGGAAAGCTCTTAGATTTTGCTACCTCTTTAGGCTTTGATTTTCTTGCAACTGGGCACTATGTCAAATGTGATGGAGAGTTTTTTTATGAGGCAGAAGATTTGAGCAAAGATCAGAGCTATTTCCTCTCTCAAGTAAAAAAAGAATCGCTAAAAAGACTAATATTTCCTATGTCTTTGTACAAAAAAGAGGATATTCAAAAAAATGGATTAGAGATTCCAGTTTTCAAAAAAATAGTAGAGAAAAAAGAATCACAAGATATCTGTTTTGTTCCTACTGATTATATAAACTTCCTCAGGGATTATGTAGAAGTAGATAGAGCTGGAGAGGTTCTAAATAGCGAGGGTAAGATAGTAGGAGAGCACAAAGGCTACATGCACTACACCATAGGCAAAAGAAGAGGATTTAATGTAAAAGGTGCACATGAGCCACACTTTGTAACCAAAATAGACCCTGAAGATAACAGTATCACAGTAGGCAAAAAAGAGGATTTAGCAATAAATCATATAGAGATATCTGGGCTAAATTGTTATATTGATGAAAATGAGTTTGAGTGTAGCGTAAAGCTTAGATATAGAAGCACTCCTACAAAATGCAAAGTCAACATAGAAGGTGAGAGGGGTAGTATTTCACTTTTTAGTAGTGCTTATGGCATTGCACCTGGTCAGGTTGCAGTATTTTATGATGGAGATAGGGTAATAGGTAGCGGTTTTATAACAAGGAGCATAAGGTGAAATATACCACAAAAATTTTACATTGTGACTATCCAGCAAAAGACCCTCATGGGGCACTAAGATACCCCATATATCAAAATGCAGCATTTGAGTATGATAGTGCTGAAGAGATTGAGGATGTCTTTTGCGGAAGAGCAGCAGGACATACATACTCAAGAGCTACAAATCCCACAGTAAATGAGCTAGAAAATAGAGTAAAAAATATAACCTCATCTCTTGGGGTGATTGCTACTTCAAGCGGCATGGCGGCTATTGCAAATGTGATGTTTGGATTGCTTAAAAGTGGTGATAATATTATTACTACAAATAGGCTCTTTGGACACACTCTATCTTTTTTTCAAAATACGCTAGTTGATTTTGGTGTTGAGGTTAGGTATGTAGATATTTGTGATTATAAATCTATAGAGAAGATTGCTGATGATAGAAGTAAGCTAATCTTTTTTGAAACTATCAGCAATCCAGAGCTAGTGATTCCAGATATCAAAAAACTAAAAGAGATAGCTAGTGAAAAAAATCTCCTTTTAGTTTGTGATAGCACTATGACGCCCTTTACTATTTTTGATGCAAAAAAACATGGAATTGATATAGATATTATCTCAGCTACAAAGATGATCTCAGGTGGTGGAGTTGCTATTGGAGGGCTTATTATTGATACCAAAAACTACAACTGGGCAAAATATGAGAATCTAAAGCCTTTTTATAAAAAATTTGGCCCCTTTGCATTTCTATCAAAACTAAAAAAAGAGACATTTAGAAATATAGGTGCATGTCTATCTCCACAAAACGCATATCTACTCTCTTTGGGGCTAGAAACACTTGCTTTAAGAAGCCATAGAGCTGGAGAGAATGCTAAGAGGATTGCTGAGTTTCTAAAGTCATCTTCAAAGATAGAATCTATAAACTATCCTATTTTTGAGGATAATCAATTTTGTAAAACCTCAAATGACTATTTTCTATTTCCAGGTACGATTTTGACCTTTGATCTTAAAGATAAAAAGAGCTCTTATAGGTTTATGAATGAGCTTAAATTGATCTGTAGAAGTACAAATATACATGACAATAAAAGCCTAATAATCGCCCCATATCATACAATATATGCTGAATACAGTGAAGAACAAAAAAGAGAATATGGGCTTAGAGAGGGGAGCTTAAGACTCTCAGTTGGGATAGAAGATGTGGAAGATTTGATAGAGGATATCTCCTTAGCACTTCAGAGCGTATGAGAAGAATGTTTATTTTTGTGATTAGGGGGATATAGTTGGCTGGTATATCAACTAAAGGTATCTATGGAGTTGTTGCAACATTTTATATCTATAAACACCAAGAGCATGGCACTATCAAATCTGTCTCCATAGCCAAAGAGATGGATCTTCCGCAAAACTATCTAGAGCAGATTTTACTAATACTCAAAAATGCAAATATTCTAAAAAGCCTAAGAGGTGCAAAAGGTGGCTATATGCTTGCAAAAGATGCAAATACTATCACTGTTTTAGATATTATTGAGGCACTAGATGGATCTATATGTGATTTTGAGACAGGTGATAGAGAGTGTGGACTTATAGACTTTTGGGATGAAAAAAGAGGTGAGATAAGAGAGAAGTTCAACATCCCAATAACCTCACTTGATAAATATTGCAACAAGCCCTACTCCAACTTTGTCTATATGATATAATCCTTCACTACTCTAAAATATTTTTGAAAGTATCAAAATAGATCTCTTTTGCTTCAAAAAGAGGCAATGAGATAGAATCTATCTCTATTTTTTCCCCACCTACTTTGCCTATTTTTGAGTATTTTAGTCCATATTTTTCACAAAGTTTCTCTATATCTTTCTCGTTTTCACTCTCAACAACTGCCCTACTTTGGGATTCGCTAAAGAGTAGTTTTTCATCTTCAAAATCAGTTTTTATTTTGCACCCAATACTTGAAAGTAGCGACATTTTTGCCAAAGCAATAGCTAGGCCTCCTACATTGACATCTTTTGCACTCAAAATAGCTCCGCTATTAATCCCCTCTTTTAGAAACTTCCAAAGATTTAGCTCAGTTTCCAAATCCAAAGTTGGGCATTCACCTCTTACTTCACCTTTTAGCTCTTTTAAAAACAAAGAGCCGCCAAATTCTTCTCTTGTTTCACCGATTAAATATAGACTACTACCCTCTTTGCTAAAAAAGCTATCTACAACTTTTTCACTCTTTTTGATTAGTCCAACTGATGCTATTGAGGGTGTTGGATAGATGGCATCATCATTTGTTTGATTGTAAAGTGAGACATTACCACTTACAACAGGTGTGCTAAGGGCTAAGCATGCCTCTTTGATTCCCTCGCAACACTCAGCAAACTGCCACATCACTTCAGGATTTAGAGGACTTCCAAAGTTTAAACAATCAGTTATTGCCAAAGGTGTAGCGCCCTTTATTGCACAATTTCTGCCCGATTCTGCTACGGCGATTTTGGCTCCCTCTCTTGGATTTAGGTATGTATATCTCACATTGCAATCAACACTCATAGCAAGTCTATTGCCATTTTCTTTTACTCTTATGACACTTCCATCATTTTTGCCCGAGCCAATTATTGTATTTGTCTGCACAGTAGAATCATACTGCTCATAAACCCACGCTTTATCAATCACATCAAGCGAACAAAGCAACTTCAAAAAAGCCTCTTGTGCACCTACTTGTGGCAAATTATCTATTGTGTTTATAGTATCTAA
>JAABSR010000114.1 GCA_011390245.1 Campylobacterales bacterium | reverse complement strand
GATGCACTTCTTTTAGCTGGAGCTTTTACGCTTCTGCGTTTTTTTGTCTCATATTTTGCAAGAAGAGAAGCACTAGGGGAGGGCGATATCCCAATAGCTGCTACAATGGGTGCGGTTTTAGGTTTAGAGCTTGCACTTTTTGGGGTATTTTTAGCAGCACTTCTTGCACTCCCTTTTGCACTTTTGGAGAAAGATGAGGAGAGGCAGATTCCTTTTGTTCCTTATCTTGCCTTGAGTATGTTTATTGTCTATATGTTTGATGGATATTTTTTAGCCTTTTTGGAAAATCTATATGCGTAGAGTTGAAAACTACTTTTTTGGCTCTTTCAATCAGATATTTTTCCCTCTATTTTTTGTACTACTTTTTGTATCATCAATAATTTTATTTGTCAAAGTAGCAGGCCTTACTTATGTTGTGCAAGTCACATTTTTGGAGCTAAGTAGGCTCTATATCTACTCTATGCCAGCTGTTCTATTTTTTACAATCCCTGTAGCATTTTTGGCCTCAGTCGTTATATCTTTGGCAAAAAACTCTTATGATTATGAGCTCTCAGTCCTCTTCTCTTTGGGCTTAAATCCAAAAGATGTAGCAAAATCTTTCTTTTTTCTCTCAACCATTGTCTCTATACTTCTTCTTGTTCTCTCCTTGGTATTAGTTCCACTCTCAAAAGAGCTATACGCAAACTTTTTTGAGTATAAAAAAAATAGTGCAAATATCAATATAAAAGCATCAGAGTTTGGACAAAAATTTGGTGATTGGATGATATATATTGATGAGGGTAGTGATGGAAAATATGAGAATGTTGTAATGTTTTCAAAGGATGCCTTTAAAAAAGAGATTTTTATCCTCTCCAAAGAGGCAAAAATTCTTCAAGATGGAGAAGCAAAACTTGAGCTAAAAGAGGGCAAAGCCTTTTTGGAAGATCACTCATTAGTAGAACAGATAGATTTTGGTGCGTTAGAGCTTAGGGATTCCTATTTTGGAGATAGAGAGCTTTTCAAAGGTCTTTTTGAGCATTGGGCAAAAGGTTTTGCAGGTGATGCAAAGAGAGCAAAAGAGTTCTCTCTTTCAGTCCTCATCTCTCTTTTTCCAGTGCTAAGCGTATATTTTATGCTATCTTTTGGAGTTTTAAATCCTAGATATCAGAAAAATAGATCATATCCTTATATATTGATTTTATGCACAATATACTACTTTATTGTCTTTTATGGCTCTATTCATATCCCTTTTTTCTCTATTGTTCTAATACCGCTTTTTTGGGTTTTGAGTTCATATATCATGTATAGATATAAAGTGGCAAAATACTACTAGGTTTATCTAAATGAGAAGAATCAAGGCAGTAATCGCTTATGATGGAAGCAGGTTCTATGGCTCTCAATATCAAAATGATAGAAGAACTGTCATTGGGGAGCTTAAAATAGCTCTATCCTCTTTTGGAGCTGAACCAAAAATAGTAGGCAGCGGTAGAACAGATAGGGGTGTGCATGCACTAAATCAAGTTATGCATTTTGATATAGATTTGCCAATTGAGTGTGAAAAGCTAAAAGTAGTTCTAAATAGAGCTTTGCAAAAAAGAGATGCAAATGATATAGTAATAAAAAATCTTGTAGATACAGATGGGCTTTTTCATGCAAGATTTTCAGCAAAAAAGAGATCTTATAGGTATATAATTAAAGAGGGCATAGAAAATCCTTTTATGACTAAGTTTGCCCATTTTGAGAAAAATATAAATTTTGAACTGCTCAAAAAAGCTATCTCTATATTTGTAGGAGAGCATGATTTTAAATACTTCTCCAAAAATGAGAGCGAAAAGAAGAGTACTATTAGAGAGATAAAAAGAGCCTATCTCTATAGATACAGAGGCTTTTATGTCTTCTACTTTGAAGCAAATGCATTTTTGAGAACACAGATTAGATTGATGATGGGTTCACTTATATCACTAAATAGAGGACAAATAGAGCTAGAGCAGATAAAATCACAACTAAAAAAAGAGCAGATTTTTCACAGAGAGCCACTAAAGCCAAATGGGCTATATTTGAGCAAAATCCACTACTAAATAGAGGGAGAAGACATCGAAAGTATTGACTATATATCTATACTTACTATCGCATTTTTAGGTTCATTTAGCCACTGTATTGGTATGTGTGGTGGGATTGTTGTTGCATATTCTGCTAGTAAGGTTGATGAGAATTTTAGTAAATCAAGAGCATTTATCTCTCATCTTCTTTATGGACTTGGCAGGGTGAGTACATACTCACTGATGGGAGCTGTTTTTGGTCTTTTGGGCAGCGTTGTTGCTTTTGATTCTACTATGCGTTCTTCTCTTTTTATGATCACTGGAGTGTTGATGATTTTGGTTGGATTCTCACTTGTTGGAAAGCTACCTTTTCTAAATGCGATAGAGCACTCTGTGATGAATAGAGGTTGGTTTAAATCGCTTTTCACAAAACTAATAAGAGAGAAAAACTATATCAGCTTCTACTATCTTGGTGTTTTAAATGGACTGATTCCTTGTGGGCTGGTCTATTTTTTTGCTATAAGTGCAGCAAGTAGTGCCTCACCACTTCTTGGTGCATCAGTGATGGCAATTTTTGGTCTATCTACAATTCCAGCACTTTTTATGTTAGGATATACTGTTGGCGTGCTTAAGAGATATAATTTTAGAGATATGTTGATGAAAATCTCAAGTGTTGCTGTGATACTTTTTGGCATATATACTTTTATCAAGGGTTTTAACTCTTTTTAAAATCTAATAAGGGGTTATTTGTGGTTGATTTTGAACTGCTAGAGCCAATAGAGGGCTTTGTTGATAAGAGGGTTCTATTTGGCATGGATGAGGAAAAAAGTGGGTTAGAGAGTTGTACTATTTTTGCTTTTACGACATATAAAAATAGAGCTCCAACTTTTAAGATATTACTCTCTGATGGGTCGCTATTTTCCTTTGTCCCAATACATCTAATCTTCTATAAAAAACCAGAGGGTGAGATATATGATCTAAATGATTTGGCTTGGAGAAATTGTCCTGATCTTGAGGTAAGTATCACATCGCCTAAGTTCTTAAGAGGGGAGATAAATCTATATATGGTCACAAAGGATAGATGGCTTGAGGGCGAATATATCTGCTCTATGGATTGGCATAGGGATAATCTTATTATGCATTTTTTGAAAGTAAAAAATGGTCAGTTTGCAATGCTCCCATCTCATAAGGTAAAATTTAGAGGTGGCGATAGAGAGTTTAGGGAGTATAGAAAAATAAAAGATATATGGGAAGTTGATGAGAGTGGTAGGGCAAAAGAGTGCTTTAAAAAAAATGTAGTAGATTGTGAAGAGTAGAGTATGATTGAGATTTTAATATTTGGTTTTATACTTTTTTTTGGAATATTTTTTGGAATCTTTTTTGTAAAGAACGCAAAAAGTAGGGGCTTGAGTTTTGGTGGTGTAAAAGATAGAAAATATGAGCTAATAACAGAAGATGTTATCACAAACAATGGAGAGAGACTTTTTAGGATTAGAGCGATAAAAGATTTTGGAGATGTAATAGCTGGTGATGTTGGTGGATATATAGGAGGGGAGGAGAATCTATCCCACCTTGGTGAGTGTTTTGTCTATGATAAGGCAAAAGTCTATCAAAGAGCTAAAGTCTATAATGATGCAAAGATAAAAGATAGTGCAGAGGTCTATAATCAGGCAAAAGTTTTTGATAAAGCTTGTGTAAAAGGTGAAGCTTTGATATATGGAAAAGCAGAAATCTCAGGTGAAGCAGTAGTCCTAGAAGAGGCCTCAATCTTTGGAGATGCAGTTGTGAGAAATAGCTGTAGAATCTATGGAAAAGCTATGATCTATGAAAATGCAAAACTCTTAGGTGATACTAGAGTTTATATGGATGCTGAGGTTTTTGGTGATGCACATTGTGCTTATGGAGCTAGAATCTTTGGTGATGCAAAAGTTGGTGGAAAAGCAAAAATAGAGAATCGTACTATTTTAGAGGGTAAAGTTTTAGAGTAGATTATCCAATATATCGCCTAATTTAAAAATTCACTAGCCAATAACTCACTCTGCTCTAGCACCCTATCAGCTTCTAATTTTGCCAAATCAGGTGGATAGCCATATCTCATCAAGACCTTTTTGACCAAAAGTCTTAGCTTTGCCCTAACATCATCCCTTTTGTTCCAGTCTATAGTTGTATTTTTGCGGATAATATCGACTATCAAATGTATCAGCTCTTTCATCTTGTGATCTTCTAAAAATTTTGTTGATTGATTTTGAGATAAAATCATATAAAAAGCATACTCTTGAGGAGACAATCCTAGTTCTTGTGATTTTTTATCTTCAAGCTTCATCTCTCTAGCAATTGCAGAGAGTTCTTCTATGACTTGAGCTGTATCTATTTGATTATTGTGGTATCTTTTTATTACGCTTTCAAGCATTTGTGAAAACTTCTTGCCCTGAACTATTGATTTTTTCTTTCTGATGGTGATTTCTTCATTTAATAATTTCTTGAGCAATTCAAATGATAAATTTTTGTGCTCCATATTTTTGACCTCAAGCAAAAACTCATCAGATAAAATATCAAGAGAAGGTGCTTTTATTCCTACTTCTTCAAGTATATTTACTATTCCATCTGCACTTAAAGCTTTATCAACTATTTGTCTAATCGCAGAATCTACTTCAATATTACTTTTAAATCCACTTGGGGTAAATTTATTTATTCTTGATTTAATAGCTTGGAAAAAGGCTATGAAATCTCGTATTTGCTCTGATTCAAGACTAGGTACCGACATAACATATAATTTTGAGAGGGCTGTTAGTTCACCTAAAAATCTATCTTTTAATTTCTCATCTTTTAAAATAAAGTTTGTTGCACTCAAAAGTATTTGTAATTTTTTATTTATATCTTCTGTTTTAAAGTATTCTAAATAATCAAAAGTATAAAACATTTGCTCTACTATTTCAAATTTTGATTTCATACTTGCTATTACTTCACTCATATCAAGTACAGCTTCACCTTTTCCACCAGCTTCTACATAGGTCATCATAGCATTTCTCAAATCTTGACCAATACCAATATAATCAACTATCAATCCACCTGGCTTATCTTTATATACACGATTAACCCTAGCGATTGCTTGCATAAGATTTGCACCTTGCATCTTTTTGTCAATATACATCGTGTGCATTGGTGGACAATCAAATCCTGTAAGCCACATAGATTGAACAATCACAAGTTCTAATTCATCATGAATATCTTTTATTCTTCCAGATAATAGTTTTCTATCTTTTTTTGTAGTTGCATGAGCTTGAAAAGATTGTGGGTCATCACTAGAGCTTGTCATAACCACTTTTATTTTTCCTTTTGATAAGTCATCATTATGCCACGAAGGTCTTAGTGCAATGATTTCACTATACAAATCAACTGCTATTTGTCTTGTCATACAAACAATCATACCTTTTCCACTAAAAAGTTCTTGTCTTGCTTCAAAGTGTCCCACAATATCATTTGCAATCTCTTTTAATCTATCTTTATTCCCAACTATTGCATTAATTTGAGAATTTTTGGTTTTATATTTTTCTATTTGTCCCTCTGTAGTGTTATCAATGCCATCTATTAGTTCATCAAT
>JAABSR010000113.1 GCA_011390245.1 Campylobacterales bacterium | reverse complement strand
TCTGACTTGATCTATTGGTGCAATGCCCTCATACTTTATCTGTACAACTGTGCCACCTGCAAAATCTATCCCAAAAGGGAGTCCTTTTGAGAAGATCAAAAAGAGAGAGAATAGGACAAAAACAATAGAGACTCCAAAGAGTATCTTTCCTTGAGCTAAAAAATTGTAAGTGCTACTTCCTTTGAAAAACTCCATCTACGCCTCTCCCTTTATGCCAAACCACAATCTGTTATTTTTACTTTTTTGAATTCTTGGAATGAGTGTCTCATATAGCCCATGAGTTCCTAAAATAGCAGTCAACATTGAAGCCAAAATACCTATAGTCA
>JAABSR010000112.1 GCA_011390245.1 Campylobacterales bacterium | reverse complement strand
TGGCAAATCCTTTTATTGCCCCAGTGCCATAGCCATAGAGGATAATAGCAGCAATTAAAGTAGTAATATTTGCATCTAGTATTGCTCTTGTGGCATTGCTATACCCCTCAGCTATAGATTTCCTAATTGAAGCCCCATCTTTTAAAAACTCTCTAATCCTCTCATTTATAATAATATTTGCATCTACTGCCATACCAATAACAAGTATTATCCCAGCCATACCAGGAAGAGTTAGGGTTGCTCCAAAAAGAGACATAACTGCAATAATCAAAAATATATTTACAAATACAGCCACATTTGCAATCATTCCTGCTAATCCATAATAGATAAACATAAATATGACAACCAATAAAAATCCAGAAGTTAGTGCAATCAATGAGGCTTTTATAGAATCAGCACCTAAAGAAGGACCAACAGATCTCTTCTCTAGCATAGTAACTGGAGCTGCTAGAGCACCACTTCTAAGTGCTATTGCTACATCACTTGCCTCTTCAGTAGTAAATCCGCCACTAATTTGACCACTACCTCCACCAATCCTCTCACGAATCACTGGAGCAGAATAGACTTTGTTGTCCAATACTATTGCCATTCTATTGCCAACATTATCTCCAGAAAAATCACCAAAGATTCTAGCACCTTGAGCATTTAGAGTGAAGTTGATTACAGGTTGATTATTTTCATCAAAAGCGACTCTAGCATCAGTTAGCATTGAACCATCAAGAATAGGTATCTCTTTTAGAAGAAACTCTCTTTCAGGAAACTTTGAGTGCTTTAAAATCACATCACCATAAGCTCGTGCTTCCATCTCATCCATAGAATCCACTCTATCATTTCTCTCTTCATCTACTGCCATGAGTTGGAGATGTGCACTTCTTGCTATAAGCTCTCTAGCTCTTTGCTCCTCTTCTTGTGATTTGATACCAGGAAGTTCTACTAGTATCTTATCTGTGCCCTGCTTTGTCACAGAAGGCTCTGCTAGCCCAAACTCATCAAGTCTGTTTCTAATAGTCCCTATGGCTTGATCTAGGGCATACTCTTTTATTGCCTCTTTTTCTTGATCGCTTAGAGTCATCGAATATATAGAACCATCTTTGCTTACTATTAAGCCACTAATTTCACTTAAAAATAGCTCTACTTTTGCACTCTCATCTAAATCTAGAAGCTCAAAAGAGATGACATTATCTCTAACTTTTAGCTCATCTATGACTATCTTTTCATCATTTGTGAAGTAGTTTATTGATGATGCAATAGATTTGTATTTAGATGTGATAGCCTCTTCGCTTTTTACGCCAAGAAGCATATAAAGACCACCTTGTAAGTCAAGCCCAAGTGTTATTTTTGGGCCATTGATTCCAATCAAAGAGGGAGCAGAAAATGCTATTCCAAATACAAATGCTAAAGCAAATATTATAACCCTGTAGTTAAAAATTGAGCTCATACTTAATCATCTATTTTTTTTGAAATAAACTCTTTTGAAAGTTTGACAATATTATCATCATTTAATTTAATAGTGAAAAATTCCTCCTCAGGTTTTACAATTTCAGCTATCAAACCACCACTTGTTATCACTTTATCACCCTTTTTTAGATTTGCTATCATCTCTTTATGTTTTTTAGCCTGTGTTTGTTGAGGCCTAATAATCAAAAAATAGAAAATTGCAAATAGCACTATAAGCGGTAGTAGTGAGGCTATAATTCCTCCAGCACCTTGTTCCATGTCTTAAATCCTCCCAATAGAATAATCTCAATTTTAAAAGGCGTATTGTATCACTCAAACAATAATAGTTGCCTTTTTGTAAGTTCAACTAGCTTTGGCTGCTCTTTGATATAGAAAAGATATGCTCTACACTTTTTGCCACTAAACTTCTCAAATGCGATTTTGTATTTTGAGAGCTGCTCAACATACTCTATACTATCATCTTTTGAGGTTTTAAAATCAACTATCACCATCTCTTTTTCTCTCTCTATGAGCATATCAACCCTGCCTATTTTACCAGCATAAATAAATGGAACCTCTTTGTATATTTTTGCCCCAGCTACTAACTCTTTGAACTCTCCAAAATCTATGGCAATTGAGACTAATCTTCTAACCTCATCTATCTTTTCACCAATGTAAGAGCCATATCTGTTTCTAGCCACCTCTATGCACTCATCTAAGTTTTTTCCAGAGAGATCAATATACTCAAATACAAGATGTATTGCTAAACCAAAGTAGATTGCCTCAAAGTTTTTGCTATGAATCTCTTTACCTTTTTTCAAAAAGTCATCTTGCCTGCCATGATTTTTAGAAGCTAGCAGCCTCTTCTCTTTTGAGCTTTCTCTATCTATTTGAGTACTCCTAAAGGAGAGCTCTCCTCTTTGTAGCTCTTCTAGTTCTAAAATCTCAAAAACACTCTTCTCCTCTTTTTTTATGATATGGAGAGAGCTTTTGGCTCTAGTTAGTGCGACATATAGGGTGTTTAAGAGATCCTCTCTAGGAAGTTCACTATCTTGGCTATCCAAGATTTTACTATACTCTTTATCTACATTTTGCCTATTTGCAAATCTAACCCAAATTTTTTTTAGCTCCAATCCTCTATTTTCAAACATCAGTCTGTGATAGCTATTTTTTGGAGGAGTAAATCTATCACACACTATCAAGTGCTCAAACTCTAGCCCTTTTGACTTATGTATCGTCATTATCTTGATACCTCTTTGCCTCTCTTTTGGTATCTCAATATGTGCACTTTTGAGATAATCTAGTAGCTCGCCAATTTTTGGATAATCAACTGCTATCTCTATAAGTTTTAAAGTATCTTCACTTAGCATTTCAAATTTTTCTGCTAAAAAGAGAAGTATCTCGCTACTTTTTTTGGATTTTATCTCTTTTGGTAGCTCTATCTCAGATTCTAGAGGTTTGCCTATTAGAACTTTAAACTCATCAATATAAAATCTATCCCCATGGTATATGTGATTTAAAAAAGATATGAGTGCTTTTATGTCGGTTCTGTTTATGAGTTTTGAAGATGTCTCTGTTGTTATAGGGGTATCTTTTAGATTCTCTTTTAAAAACTCATAGATATTTAAAACATCATCATTTTTGAAGACCAAAATAGCAATATCATCACTTGATGCACCTTTGCTCAAAATCATATTTAGAGAATCTAAAATATCTTCATAAAGCAAAGAGCTATTTTTGACCTCTATAAAACCTCCGCTATTTTTGCTTTTTTGATCAAAATATCCATCGATTTTATCTCTAAAAAGCTCGTTTATAAAACCTACTATCTCCTCTTTGCTTCTAAAATTTATATTTAGCTCTTTTACTTCCACATCTTTTGATGCATAATCAAAAAGATATGAGTGGCTTCCCCTAAATCTATAGATAGACTGCTTTACATCACCAACATAAAACAACGATCTAAATCCGCTTCTTCCTAATCCAGATTTTATCTCAGCTATTATTGGTTCAAGGATTTTATACTGTAAAATTGAGGTATCTTGAAATTCATCAATTAGTAGATGATCGATTCTATCATCTAACCTAAAATAGAAAAAATCACTATCTATTGTATTTATTATAGAGTAGGTAATTCTTGAAATATCATCAAAAGTGAGATAGTTTTTTATCTTCTGCTCACTCTTTTTTGTTTGTGAGTAGAGAGAGTAAAACTCAAATAGATTTTCAATCACATAGCTCTCTTTTAGATCAAAATATTTTTGCAGCTCCATCTTTAGCTCTAAAAAATCTTCATCCATCCAAGCCTCAAAACATCTTCTAAAGTCTCCATACTCACTTAGGCTATTTTTGCTAGCCCAAGTTTTTGACTTCTCTACTAACTCCTCTACACTTGCATAATCTAGTGCATTTCTTCCTCTTGATTTCATCTCTTCACATAGGAGGTTATCCCTTATTTTAAGAGCAGTATTTAGGAGTTTTGTTTTATGATTTCCAAGCTCAATAAAGTCTATTTTTTTACCAAAGTTGCTCTCTTTGGCGTACTCTTCTATAGATTCAAAATAATCAAACAAAGAATCTATACTCTTTTTATCTTCAAACATAAATTTAACAAATTTCAAAAAAAGCCTACTATCTAGTTCATTTAGAAATAGCTCTTTTATTCTCTCTTTGTCTAAACTTTTTATCTCATAATTTAGACTTACCCCAGCATAAAATGAGAACTTTTTGAGGATTGTTGCAAAAAATGAGTCAATAGTTACAATTTTTGGTGAGCTAAATATAAACTTTTTATAGATTCTAGAGGAGTTATTAATGACAAAATCTCTACTTATTCCATACTCTTCAATAGTCTTAATAGTTGGTGCTATCTCTGGACTATGTGGATTTTTCGAGATATGAATAAGAGCTTTTAACACCCTCTCTCTCATCTCTTTTGCGGCCTTTTTACTAAAAGTTAGAGCCAAAATATTTTGTGGATTTGCATCACTATAGAGCAAAGAGAGATATCTTGAAACTAGCTGAAAAGTCTTACCACTTCCAGCACTAGCTTTTAGTGCTAAAAGTTGTGGTTTGTTATCCTCTTTTTTGCTATTTTTCAAACTGGTTTTGAATGTACTCCATGCCCTCTTTGTTCAAAACTCTAATAAGATTTGTAGAGCCACTCTCACTTTTTGGAGCACCAACAGTTAAAATATATGTATTATTGATTGAAATAATATTTTTTGATAGTGCCTCTTTTATAAACTTATATACGAGTTCATCACTGTTTTCAACTTTATGCATGTGGAGCGCACTCTCTACTCCCCAAACAGAAGATAGCAATCTCAAAGTAGATTTTTGCGGAGATGTTACTATGATTCTGCTTTTTGGTCTATACTTTGCCAATGTTTTTGCTGAAGCTCCAGTAGTTGTAAAAACTATAATACCATCAGGATTTATTGTCTCAGCAAGTGTGCTAGTAGCTATTGCTATAGCCTCTTTTTGTGGATGTTCCTCATTTTTATGTTGATAATAGTTGTATATCTTTTCTGTTTCAGATATTACTTCACTCAAAACTTTTATCGCTTCTATTGGATATTTTCCAACAGCACTCTCATCTGAGAGCATCACTGCATCACTTCCATCAAGTATTGCATTTGCTATATCGCTCACTTCAGCTCTAGTAGGAAAAGGAGAGTTTAGCATAGAGGTTAGCATTTGAGTAGCCGTAATTGTAGGCAATCCTTTTGCATTTGCCATATTTATCAATCTTTTTTGAGCAGCTGGAACTTTTGGGAGACCAAACTCAACACCCAAATCCCCTCTAGCTACCATGATGCCATCAACCTCTTCTAATATACTATCAATATTATCCATAGCTTCAATCATCTCAATTTTTGCATAAATAGGAGTATGGGAATCT
>JAABSR010000111.1 GCA_011390245.1 Campylobacterales bacterium | reverse complement strand
AAGTGCTAATGCATCTATATCATCTCTTAGAAGTTTTGCAACTGCTTTTAAGATTTTAGCTCTCTGTTCAAAACTCTCTTTTCTCCAATCAAGAAAAGCTTTATATGAGGATTCTATGGCGTTATTTACCTCATCTATATCCATTGTTGGATACTCATGTAGCATCTTGCCTGTTGTTGGGTTTATAACTTTTAACATCTATCCTCCTATTTTATTTGTGCTTTTTATCTTTTTTTCCTATTTTATCTTTTTTGCTAATTTCATCTTTTTTCATACTATCTTGATTGCCATTTTTTGCTATAGCTATCTCTATTTCTGAGGGTTGATGTGTTTTTGGTCCATCTTTTGGGATAGGATTTATTGTAAAATCTTGCTCTACATCATCAAAAAATGAGCCACATCCATCTTCTGTTATATAAAATGTATCTGAGATTCCACAAGTTTTGTCTCCATCAATTCCCCACATCCAAGGAATAATGTGAAATGTCATTCCAGGCTTTAAAACCCTAGAATCACCCTGTTTTAAAGAGATAATATACCCCTCATCCCAACTTGGTGGAAAGGCTATACCTATTGAATAGCCAGATCTTGTGATAAGCTCTGCACCTACATGGTTGTCCATAATAACAGAGCGAACCATATTATCAACATCTGAAACTGTCACACCAGGACGAAGAAAATTGTTCAATCTTGCTAGTGCATCTTTCATCACCTCTTGAGCTTCATGCATCGAATCACTTAGTTTTCCGCAAATTGCTGTCCTCATCATAGCTGCATGGTATTTTCTATAGCACCCTGCAATCTCAATAAAAACATGCTCATTTGGCTTTACAACTCTGCCCTCCCATGAAGCATGGCCTATCATAGTTCTAGGACCTGAAGTTACATAAGGCATCACTGCTGGATGCTCTCCTCCAGCTTTAAACATCGCATGACATATCTCAGCACCTATCTCATTTTCACTTATTCCTGGGATACATGCAGCAAGACCAGCTTTCATACCAGCTTTTGCAGCAATTGCCGCTTTTTTCATGATATCTAGCTCAAAAGCTGATTTGCAAGATCTACCCTCTTCTACTATCCCAAAGCAATCAAGCAGCTTTCCATCGGTATATCCTGTGAGAATATAGTCTTGATCATAAGCTGGGAAAAAGTAACTATTTCTCTCATAGCCAACTCTTTTTTTGGAGAGTCCGAACTCTCTTAGTGCTGCTATTAGACTCTGAATTGGATCCCCAGTATCAGCATAAGGTCTAGTTATCTCAACCCAAGTTCTAGCATAAACATTTGATTCTTCAAGCTTTCTTGTAATCATGAAAGGCTCTTGATCAATAGGTACTATAAGAGCTTGAAAATATGAATACCCAGTAGTTTGATAATCAGTTAAATACATTAGATTCTCAGGGTCACTGATGATAACTACATCAAGCAATCTCTCTTGCATTCTAGTTTTTAGCTCATCTAGTCTTCTTTTGTACTCCTCAAAGGGAAAGGTCATATCATCTCTTTTTTTCATCTAAAAATTCTCCTTAATACTCTTATCAAAAGCACTTACTAAAATATCTAGCCCTTTTTGTAATCTCTCCTCTTCGATGCTCAAAGGTGGTATAAGTTTTATCACCCTACCCCCAGTTCCACAAGGTCCAATGAGTAGCCCATTTTCAAAGCAAACTTTGGCAATCTCTTTAGCAAGTGCACCATCATTTACATCAATAGCTTGAATCATGCCTTTTCCTCTAACTTCAAAATTTTTACTTGGAAATTTAGCTGAAATCTTCTCTAGTATATCTCTTAGAGTTTTTCCCTTGCTGATTGTACTTTTGTTGAAGTTTTCATCTCTAAAATAGTCCAAACCTACTTTGCCAGCAACAAAAGATATATCTTGACCCCTAAATGTCCCAGTATGCTCTCCAGGTTGCCAATGTTTATCATGCTCTGGTTTGTTTAGATTCATAGCCATAGGCGTACCAAAGCCTCCGATTCCTTTAGCTAAAGTGATGATATCTGGATCTAGTCCCATACCATCAAAACTAAAATAGCTTCCAGTTCTTCCACATCCAGCTTGTATATCATCAACGATAAAAAGAGCACCAATATCTTTTGCTAATTTTTGCACCTCAAGTAGCCACTCTTTTGAAGCGACATTTACTCCACCCTCAGCTTGTATAGGTTCGACAATAAAAGCAGCAGGAAGCTCACATCCACTAGAGCTATTTTCATAAAGTGCTCTTAGAGATTTTATGTGCTCGATGCCTCCGCCAGTATGCGTCTCAAAAGGAACATGATCAACATAACTTAAAGGAACCCCTGAAGCATTTCTGAAGTAGCTATTTGCAGTGCAAGCTAGAGCACCTAAAGTCATACCATGAAACCCTTGAGTGAAGGCAACAATATCACTTCTCCCTGTAACTCTTCTTGCTAGTTTGAGTGCGGCTTCTACCGCATTTGTTCCAGTAGGCCCCATAAACTGGAGTTTATAGTCCATATCTCTAGGCTTTAGCACAACATCTACAAATGTTTTGATAAACTCTCTTTTGGCAGTTGTGTACATATCAAGACTGTGAGCTACCCCATCACTTTCTATATATTCAACTATTTTCTTTTTCATCTCTTGGTTGTTGTGCCCAAAATTTAAAACGCCAGCCCCAGCAAAAAAGTCTATATACTCTTTACCATTTTCATCAATTTGCAAAGCATTGCTTGCTTTTTTGAACACTGTGGGATATGCTCTACAATAGCCTCGTATCTCAGATTCGTATCGCTCAAATATCTCCATATAGACCCCTTTAAAAATTAATTTAAAAAGAAGTCTATCATTTAAGTTTTAAATTATCTATTATGTAGTCTTGTATCCCTTAGCATAATATATATAGACACTCTAAGTATTGTAAGAATCCATAGTGATAACAAAAGTTGCACCTTCACTTTCATTTTTTGCTGCTATTTTACCGCCCATATTATCCTCTATAATCTTTTTTGACATATAAAGACCAATACCTGTTCCATTTGATTTTTCTTTTGTTGTAAAGTATGGTTCAAAAATTTTATCCACTATATCTTCTGGTATTCCCACTCCGCTATCTTTGATCTCAATAATTATTTTTTGGTTAAATTCATATATTTTTATTTTTATAAATCTATCAAATTTACCACTAGAGACTATAGAATCTTTAGCATTTGATATAAGATTTAGTATAGCTTGTGAGAACTCATTTGGAAATCCATAGGTGTAGAAGTTGCCACTATATTCTCTTATCACTTCAATATTATTGCTAGCTATAGCACTCTCTACAAGCTTTAACGCCCAATCCACCATATTTACTACATCAAACTTCTCTCTTTTTTTATTTGGTACATAGAAGTTTTTGAAATCATCAATAGTGTCTGACATCTGAGATATCAAAGTGCTTGCATTTTTTCCAATCTTGTCAAGCTCATCTCTATCTAGTTTGCCCCTATCAAAATATCTATCTATTTTTGCAAAAAGCAGCGAGAGAGTATTTAGAGGTTGTCTCCATTGATGTGCTATATTACCTATCATCTCACCCATTGCAGCTAGTTTTGATTGCTGTATTAGTATGTGATCTTTATCTCTGTTTTTTTCTAGCTCTTTTGAAACTCTATCTTTTAGTATTGTGTTGAGCTTGCTCATATCTACTTGCCATCTTTTTGAGCTCTCTTGATGTGACTTTCTTCTATTTATGTCTTCACTACTATAGATGGTGTATTTTTTTCCTTTGTACTCAAAACTCCTTTTTGTGGTCTCAAACCAAGCCTCTTTACCACTTTTGAGCTTTACTCTCTCCTCTATGACAACCATATCTTTTGAGTTTTCCAAAACTGCTTTATCTCTGTTTATGATATCACTATTTTTCTCGATAAGCGAATCTATAAAAGATCGATTTTTCCCGATAACCTCATCTGCTCCAAATCCAAAAAAGAGCGAATATTGGGAGTTTACATAGACTATATTGCCTAAATGATCATTTACATGAATCATATCAGGAAGAGCCTCTAGCAATGATTTGAAAAATTCTATATCTATATTTTTATCATTCATTTAAAGTATGATAACAAAAGTTTTTGATAATATTACCATTGTTACAGATTAGAGAATAGATAGATTACAAAAATGGGAAAAAAGAGCATATAATTTAATAATAAAGAATAGAAAAAAGAGGTTATAGAACTTTTTATATAGCATATTGCAATGAAAAGTCAAAAAGTGTGCTTTCTCTATAGTATTTAGAGCCACTTTTGGCTTACAAGAGAGAAAGTTATAGTCACTTATGATATGGTTTCACAAATCTTAGAAGATGAAGTAGAGCACAAAAAGATAGACAAGAGCTGTATGATAATACTTCAGAGTTTGTAGAAGTGATAGAAAAAAGCGTTAAATAGTCTAATTTAGGAGATATTATGGGAAGAGCATTTGAGTATAGGAAAGCTGCAAAAATGAAAAGATGGGGGAATATGTCAAAGCTATTTCCCAAATTAGGAAAGCTAATCACAATAGCAGCCAAAGAGGGTGGAATCGACCCAGATATGAATCCAAAACTAAGAAGTGCGATACTAAATGCAAAATCTCAAAACATGCCAAAAGATAATATAGAAGCTGCTATAAAAAGAGCTAGTGGCAAAGATGCTCAAGACATCAGCGAGCTTACCTATGAGGGCAAAGGTCCTCATGGCGTATTGCTTTTTATTGAGTGTGCAAGCGATAATTCTACAAGAACAGTTGCAAATATCAAAAGCTATTTCAACAAATGTGGAGGACAGCTTTTGGTAAATGGCTCTTTGGAGTTTATGTTTGATAGAAAGGCGGTTTTTGAGTTTGAGATGAACCAAGATATAAACTTAGAAGAGCTTGAGCTAACTCTTATTGATTCTGGTCTTGAAGATTTGGAAGTTTTTGATGATATAGGCTATGTTTATGCGGATTTCAAAGATTTTGGTTCTCTATCTTTAGCTTTTGAAGAACTAGGTATAGAGATCAAAAAAGCAACACTTCAAAGAATCCCAAACAACCCTCAAGACTTTAGCGAAGAGCAACTAGAAGAGATAGAGAAGCTCATAGAGAGAATCGAAGAGGATGAGGATGTTCAAAATGTGTTTAACAATATGGCTTGATAATTTGAAGCTGTTTTTGTCTCTTATATTGCACTATCTCTCACCATCTCCCCATACCACTCCGTGATATCTCTCACATCTTCTCCTTTGAAAGGCAAGATTCCTGCCATCTGATTTACTTCAAAGAGTACTATTTGCTTCTCTTTTGTGATGGCAAACTCCAATGCTCCAAATCTATAAGGGAGATATTCTAGTATCTCTTTTGCGATTTGTGAGGCTTTGGTATGTGTATCGCTATCTTTTGGTATGAGCTTCCACTCTACTTCTATATTTTGATAGATTTTGAGATTTGTCTTTGTAAGAAGTTCGCTTGAATCTGTAGTGTTTATTCTCTGTTTTATAGAGAAGATTTTGGATTGTTTTGCTTGCGGTGTGGATTTGGAGAAGTAGATACGATACTCTGCTTCTATCTCTAGGAGTGGCGTGATAAAAAGTTCTCTATTTTTGCTCTTGTGGGAGTTGAGCAGTGGGATGATTGTGTCATCATCTATATTTTTGACATAGACACCATTTCCCTCTTGGATACAGTCTTGTTTTAGGACTATAGAATCTCCCAAGTGCTTTTTTATATAGGATAGAAAAATTGGATAGTGCTTTTTGGTGATATTGTAAGGCGTGATGATATCTCCTAGAAACTCCTCTCTTTTGTTGTGAGCATAGAGAG
>JAABSR010000110.1 GCA_011390245.1 Campylobacterales bacterium | reverse complement strand
TTGCAAAAATATAAATATAGCGTTCAAAGGAATCTCATGCGAATACTCTCTGCTCTTTTAATTTTTCTATCTTTTTTTGCTATTTTGCTACAAGCCAAAGAGATAAACTTTACAGAAAAAGAGCGAGAATTTATAGCTTCAAACCCTGAAATAAAAGTGGCGATGATGCCTGATTTTTCACCATTTACCTTTACTGTAGAGGGTGCTATAGTTGGCTATGAGCACGATCTTCTCTCTTTGCTCTCAAAACGCACAGGACTCTCATTTGCCCCACAAATTGGCAACTGGAGTACTAATCTTGATGCTTTTAAAAACAAAGATGTAGATATGATCTCTAGTATCTCTTACAAAAAAGAGCGTGAAGATTTTACACTCTTCACAGAGCCGTATTATGAAATCCCTATAATGATATTTGTTCGTGATGATTTTGGTGAATATAGTGGATTTGAAAGCCTCAAGGGCAAAAAGGTTGGAATCTTAAAAGATATCTTCTATGGCAAAGATATTCAAAAGATTGATAATGTAGAGCTAGTAGAGTTTCTAACTTACGATGAGATTACAAAATCACTTGTCTTTGGGAAGATTGATGCACTCATCCAAAACCTCACAAATATAAATCACCTCATCAAAAAAAATGCCTATACCAACCTAAGAATCGCAGCAGAACTTGAGCTACCAACAATAACCAAAGAAGATCTACGCTTTGGAATCCGCCAAGATATGCCACTCCTTCGCTCTATTATACAAAAAGGGCTTGCTGATATTAGTGAAGAGGAGAAGAGCACTCTTGTAAACCGCTGGATTGGCGGTGCATTGGATGAGCGAAGCAATAGACTACAGCTAAGTGATGCAGAGCGAAGCTATCTTGTCAAAAAAGGTACCATCACCTACTGTATTGATCCAAACTGGGAACCATTTGAGTATCTAGATGAAAACGGGGAACACAAAGGGCTAACGCGTGATTATCTTGATATTATAGTAAAGCTTACTGGCATAAATACCCAACTACTCAAGACTGAAAACTGGAGTGAGACAATAGAGGCTTTGAAAGAGAGAAGGTGCGATATGATTTTGGATCTTGGTATTAGCCCCTCACGCCAAGAGTATATGCACTTTACTGATACATATCTAGACTTCCCACAAGTGGTAGCAACAACATCAGATGCCCCTTTTGTAGAAGGAACTCATGATATTTTGGGCAAAAAGATAGGCATGATAAAAGGTTATGCAATCATTGAAAAGGTAAAGCAAGCCTATCCAGAGTTTGAGCCTATATTGGTGGAGAACTCATCTACAGGGTTAGAGATGGTTGCTAGAGGTGAGCTAGATGGGCTTGTGGACTTTTTGCCCTCCATCAGCAGGGATATAAATCAGCTAGCTGTTGGCAACCTCAAAATTGCTGGCAAAATAGATGAAAAAGTGCCACTTGGAGCTGCAAGCCGTATAGATGAACCAGAACTCTACACAATTTTGCAAAAAGCTATCACCTCCATTCCAGAAGATGACAAAAGGAGAATCCTTGATAAGTGGATGACAGTACAATTTGATCAACCTATAGACTACTCACTTGTATGGAAGGTTCTCCTTGGAGCTTTTATATTGGGGCTTGGGTTTATCTTCTGGAACTACAAACTCTCTAGCTTCAATAAAGCACTTAAGGTTGCAAAAGAGAAAGCTGAGGCAGCAACAGCTGAAAAATCAAACTTTTTAGCCAATATGTCTCATGAGATTAGAACGCCTATGAATGCGATTATTGGGATGACATACCTTGTCAAACAATCAGAGCTCACACCAGCACAAAGTGACCATATCAACAAAATAGAGAATTCTGCAAACGCACTACTTGGAATCATAAATGATATTTTGGATTTTTCAAAAATAGAGGCTGGAAAGCTTGAGATTGAGAAGATAGATTTCGATCTTCATAGCGTAATAGAAAATGTCACAACACTTGTAGAGCTAAAAGCCTATGAAAAAAATCTAGAGTTCATAATCTCCTATGACCACAATATGAATATGAAGTTTTTTGGCGATCCACTCCGTATAGGACAGATACTTACCAATCTCTCAAATAATGCTATCAAATTTACTCAAAAAGGAGAGGTAGGAATCTACATCACCAAAAAAGATAAAAACCTCTTGAGATTTGAAGTCAAAGATACAGGTATTGGGCTAACACCTGAACAACAATCTAGACTCTTTCAATCCTTCTCACAAGCTGATACCAGCACTACAAGAAAGTTTGGAGGCACAGGACTAGGGCTTGCTATTTCAAAACAGCTTGTAGAGATGATGGGTGGAAAAATCTGGGTGGAAAGCAAATATGGTGTTGGGAGTACATTTGCATTTGAAATACCGCTTATGGAGCAAGAAAGAGAGAAGAAGGAGCCAAAAAAGTTTACAAATAAAAATGTCCTCATAGTTGATGATACCCCATCATGGCAGATTATCTTAGGAAGGCATCTAAGAGGGTTCAATATCAATGTAGATGTTGCAAGTAGTGGGCATGAGGCACTTGAGAAGCTAGCAAGTGGCAAAAGCTTTGATCTTATCTTGATGGATTGGAAGATGCCAAAGATGGATGGAATCGAGGCAGCACGACTTATCAAAGAGAGATACAAAGATGCACCACCAACAATCATCATGGTCTCCGCCTATCGCCAAGATAGCATAGTAAGCTCAGCAAAAGAGCAAGGGATTGATATATTTTTACAAAAGCCTATAAATCCCTCTTTGCTCTATGGAGCGATCATGGATCTTTTTGGTGAAGGGATAAAAAATGAATACCAAAATAGAGCAGAAATAAACTCTCTAAAAAAAGAGCTCACCACACTAAAAGGGAGCAACATACTTTTAGTAGAAGATAATGCTTTAAATCAAGAGATCATAGAGGGTATGCTAAAACATAGTGGAATCATCATAGAGAAAGCAGTAAATGGAGCTGAGGCAGTAGAAAAATATGAAGCAGATTCGCAAAAATATGAGCTTATTCTTATGGATATCCAAATGCCAGTAATGGATGGATATGAGGCAACAAAAATCATCCGCTCCAAAAATAGTAAGATTCCTATTATCGCTCTGAGTGCAAATGCGATGGTAAGTGATATCAAAAAGACAAAAGAGACAGGCATGCAAGAACATCTCAACAAGCCTATAGATGTAGAGAAGTTCTTTGCTACGCTGCTAAAATATATAGAGAAAAAATGCGAAGTAAGTGATGAGAGCGAAACAAAAAAAGCAGATATTTCACTTCCTGAGCTTGAAACTATCGACACAAAAAGTGGGCTTGGGCGCATGATGGGCGATGTGACCCTTTACAAAAAGATATTGGGCGATTTTCTAAGAGAGTATGGCGATATAGAGAGTAAACTTGAAGCGATGATAGAGCAAAATCCTGAAGAGGCAAAAAGAGTAATCCACACCCTAAAAGGACTAAGTGGCAATATAGGTGCTCGAAATCTTCATAAGGCTACAACAACACTAGAAGAGAGACTTGATGAAGAGTCGCTAAAAGAGTTCAAAGATGAGCTAATAAAGTGCAGAGATGAGCTAAAATCTAGTGAATTTTTAGAAGAGGTCGTGAAAAAAAAGATAAAAAAAGAGTGCAATAAAGAGGAGCAAATAGAGCTTTTCAAAGAGCTTCTAGAAGCAGTGAGAAAGAGACGCCCACAAATCTGTGAACCTGTAATAGAAAAGCTAGAAAGTGTAGCACTAGAAAAGAGTGAAGCAGAGATATTTGAAGAGATAAAGGGGTTGATTAAAAAGTATAAATTTGGCGAAGCCAAAGAGATACTAGAGGGGGTGGTGTTTGATAAGAGATGAGAACTTAAACAACACACAAAAACTCAAAATACGAGCTTCTATATTAATATTTGTAGTCTTGCTTATCTCAGCTTTTACAGTTTTTTATCTTTTTTATGATTTTGAACAAAATAGGCTAAAGAGTATCAGCAAAGAGTATCTAACAAAGATCACAAACTCATTTGAGCTAAACAGAGAAAAGCACCTTGAGAGGCACTATTTAGAGGTGGTAAAAACCTTTATTAGTGAAGATTTACTAGAGGCTATGGATTCTAAAGATAGAGAGAGAATCAAAGAGCTAACATTGGAAAAATATTTGGAGCTAAAGAAAAATGATCCCTATATATCTGTAATGCATTTTCATTATAACAATGGAAAAACTGCTTTGAGTCTGCATAATCTTGAACTTTATGGTGATAATACTGCCTCAAAAAGAGAGCTAATTAGCAAAACTCACAAAGAGAAAAAAACAATAAGTGGATTTGAACAGGGTGCTAGTAGCTTCTCATACAGAAATGTGATCCCTCTTTTTTATAAAAATAGCTATGTTGGTGCATTTGAAATTGGTGTAAGCCCTAGCAAAGTATTGGATTTTGTTACGCACTTTAATAGATTAGATGGTGTAATAAAATTTGATAAACAAAATGATTTCATCCTATTTCAGAACATGACACAAAATCCTCAGTTTTTAAAAATAGCTCCAATAGAGAAGCGTAACTATGAAGAGAGTGAGCTTATAAACAAAGAGGGTGAATACTTTGCTATCTACTCCTATGATATATTAGATATTGGTGGAAACTTTATAGGCGAATTTCTATTTTTTCAAGACCTCAAAAACTACTATGAAGAATTTAAAGATGCACTTACAAAGATGATTTTTGTGCTCTTTTTTTCTGGAATAATACTATTTTTTGTACTAAATTATATTT
Organism: Campylobacterales bacterium; assembly: GCA_011390245.1. Lineage (GTDB taxonomy): Bacteria > Campylobacterota > Campylobacteria > Campylobacterales > JAABSR01 > JAABSR01. Next base: position 1,252 of record JAABSR010000110.1, on the reverse strand, counting down.
TTAGCCTATTTACTAGAGGAATTGCATTAGAAAAAGAGAGGCTATCAAGTATTATAGAGGGGGCAAATGTAGGCACATGGGAGTGGGACTTGACAAGTGGAGAGATTATCTTTAGCGAGAAGTCAGTAGAGATGATAGGCTATAAACACAAAGAGATATCACCAATTACCCTTGATGCTTGGATGAGCTTTATCCATCCAGATGACTTAGAGACTTCAAAGCAATCCTTGCAAAAGTGCTTTAGCAAAGAGAGTGAATATTATGAAGCAAAGTGCAGAATGAAGAATAGAGATGGTCACTATATCTGGGTGCTAGGCAGAGGGAAGGTAATAGAGTGGAGCAGTGAAGGCAAACCGCTCAAGATGGCTGGAACACATGCAAATATAACTCATGAGGAGCTTCTAAAACAGGAGGTTGAAAAAAACAAGGAGATACTAAAAGAGCTTTTTGAAAACATGCGAAGTGGTTTAGTAGTCTATGAGCCATTCAACGATGGTGAGGATTTTATTTTTAAAGATATCAACAAAGCCTCTATGGATATGGAGGGTGTTGACAAAAAAGATATTATTGGCAAAAAGGTGAGCGAAGTTTTTCCTGGTGTCAAAGATATGGGGCTTTTTGATGTCTTTGTAGAGGTTTACAAAAGCGGAAAGCCAAAAAACCATCCAATTAGCCTCTATCATGATAATAGAATCAGCGCCTATAGGGAGAATTTTGTCTATAAACTTTCAAATGGTGAAATAGTTGCTACATATGATGATCTCACAGAAAAAAAACGCTCTGAAGAGGCACTAAAAGAGGCTAAAGATAAAGCAGAGCAAGCAAGCAAGGCAAAATCAGAGTTTTTGGCGAACATGAGTCATGAGATTCGAACTCCCATGAATGCAGTAATTGGCTTGAGCGATCTTCTTGTTGATATGAATCTAGAAGAGAGACAAAAAGATATGGTAAAAAAGATCAATAGCTCATCTAAAATGCTTCTTGGGATTATAAATGATATCCTAGACTACTCAAAAATAGAAGTTGGTAGCCTAGAGTTAGAACACAAGAGGTTTGAGCTAGATGATGTACTCTCACAACTAAAAATCATGTTTGTAGAACAAGCTAGGAAAAAAGAGATAGGGTTTGATTTCTCTATAGAAAAAGAGATTCCAAAATCTTTCATAGGGGATGAGTTGCGACTTACACAAGTGCTTACAAATCTGCTCTCAAACGCTATAAAATTTACACATCAAGGAAGCGTTTGTCTTAC
>JAABSR010000109.1 GCA_011390245.1 Campylobacterales bacterium | reverse complement strand
TGAGTTTGTGGCGATTCTCCCAGATACAGACACTGAGCAAGCTTATATGATAGGTAAAAAGATTAGAGATAGAATGGAAGCTATAAGTATAGAGGCTCCAAATGGGGAAAAGGTAAAAGCTACAGTATCTATTGGAATCTCTGTTTACCCAGATCATGGAAAAGATGACAAAGAGCTATTTTTGATAGCTGACAATATGATGTACAAATCAAAAAGAGCAGGAAAAAATAGGATATCATCTCCAAATGAGGATGATATAGCTCAAAGCTTCAAGATAGCTGGAGAGAAGACACAGCTTGTTTTAAATACGCTAGAGAAGAGAAATCTTGTGCCATATTTTCAACCTATCCAAAATATAGCTAGTGGTGGGATAGAGATATATGAACTGCTTATGAGAATCCAAACAGATAGTGATATCATCACTGCTTCGGAGTTTATAGATGTAGCAGAATCGCTAGGGGTTATACACAAGCTTGATTATATTCTTATAGAGAAGGCTTTTGAGGTTATTATGGAGAGAGAGTATAAGGGAATGCTTTTTATAAATATATCTCCAAAAGCACTTATTATTGGTGAGTTTATAAAAAATATTTTGACTATTGCAAAAAAATATAAGATAAATACAGAAAATATAGTTTTAGAGATCACTGAGAGAGATACTGTGAAAAATGTCACTCTTTTAGAGAAATTTGTTCAAGAGCTCAAGTTTGAGGGCTTTAAGTTTGCAGTAGATGATTTTGGAAGTGGATTTTCATCTTTCCACTATGTGAAAAGATTGCCAATAGATTATATAAAAATTGAGGGTGAGTTCATAAGAACTCTACAAAAAGATTCAGCAGATATTGCACTTATTAAATCAATCGTCACACTAGCTAAAGAGTTAAAAATAAAAACAGTTGCTGAGTATGTAGAGAGTGCAGAGATATTAGAAGAGGTTCGAAAAGTTGGTGTTGATTATGCTCAAGGCTATTACATCGGGAAGCCAAAAGAGGACTTCTTGCAAGAGGAGACTACTCTATAACCTCTCTCTCCTTATACTCATCTATGGTTATTTTAAAAACAGCTCCTTTGTTGCTATTTTTTGCTTCAATTGAGCCATTCATAGCATCCTCTATGATTGATTTGCTCATATAGAGTCCAATACCAGTACCATCGCTTTTTTTGGTGGTTGAGTAGGCTTCAAATAGTTTATCAGGGAGTAGGTTTTCATCGATTCCTCCTGCATTATCTTCAAATGTGATAGTGAGTTTACCTTCCTCTTTTTTGACTTCTATCTCAATTTTACCATCTGTGATAACCTTTTTTTCTATGACATCTTTTGTGTTATTTAGGATATTTAAGACAACTAACCTAAAGTCATTTTTATATCCAAAAGCAAAAAGCTCCTTTTCACATCTTATATCAATATCAATTTTTAGTTTATCAAATTGAAGTTTTGTCATAGTATATGTATCTTTGATAGCTCCAACTACAGAGAAAGGCATCTTCTTTTTGGATGGTTTAAAAAAGTCTCTAAAATCATCTATAGTTTTTGAGATAATAGAGATATTGTCCATCATCTTATCTTCTAGTTCATCTAGCTCTTTTGCTGTAATCTTCTCATATTCATACATATCACGCATATTTTGAGCAATAAGTGCAATAAGTGATAGAGGCTGTTTCCACTGATATGATATCGCAGCTATCACCTCTCCTACGGCTGCCATCTTTGATTGCTGGATAAGTAGTCTATCTTTTTTTAAAGACTCCTCTTGTAGCTCTTTCTCTTTTGTGATATTTGCTAGGCTCATAAATACATTCTCTCTACCTTCGTAGCTAAAAAGATGTGCTCTAAGCTCAACTCTAAGAGATGATTTATCTTTTTTGTATGCCTCTATTTCATCCATATACTCTCCACTCTCTTTGAGTGATCTTAAGAGTTTGGCTCTTTTGTATTTACCTAGTGGGGCTATCTTTTCAAAATTTAGTGAGTATAACTCATCTTTTGAATACCCAAAAAGCAAAGAAGCAGTTTGGTTTATTTCAAAAAATCCCCTCTTGTAAAAATCATCTCTATATTCAACTATAAATATCGCCTCATTTGTAGCATTGAAGAGAAACCTATACTTTAATTCACTATGGATTCTAGTCTCTATTTCAGATTCCACCTTTTTTTCTAGTTCATCATTGAATACTCTCAACCTCTCTTCTAGCTTTTTTTGCTCACTTAGATCAATAATGCTTGCAATAACTCCACTAAAGCTACCTTTGGCATCATAAGTAGGGCATCTATAAAAAACCAAAGTTTTTATCCCTTCGCTTTTGCTTTCCCATCTATTCTCGATAACTTGAACCTTTTCTTTGTTTTCAATTAGCTCTTTGTCCTTTATATCAAAATAGTGCTCAACATCATTTCCTAAAATCTGCAATATTTTTTTGCCTATTACTTCATTTTTGCTCTTAAATCCAAAAAGCTCCAAGAATTTTTTATTGCAACTTGTTATAGAAAAATCTCTATCTTTTACATATATTGGGAGTGGAGCATTCTCTAGAAGTGTACCAAGGAAGCTTCTTTGCTCCTCTATCTGCTCATTTTGCAGTTGTAGCTCTGTGATGTCATTAAATGTGACTACCAAAAGATTCTCTAAACCTTTTGGTGATGAGTAGTCAATGCTTAGGATTCTAATCTCGCTTTTGCTTTTATCTATCATTTTGACTTTTTGTTTTTTTCCTTTTTCACTCTCTAGCTTGAGCTTATCTATCCAGTTTGTGCTCCCCTCTTTGTGTATGTACCCTTCCTCTTTTATGAAAAACTCGCATATACAGTTGTGCTCTTTTAGGAAAGCTTCAAAACTATCAAATCCCAAAAATTCTAGAGTTCTTTTATTGCAATTGAGTGCTCTGATTCCATCTGTGAGGATTACTAGCGTACTTTGTGCATCCAAAATAGCTTGTATTTCATTTTCTAGCTCTATCTCTTTTGTGATATTAGTGTGTGTGCCTATGATTCTTACGAGTTTAAAATTCTTATCAAGAATGGGAGTAGCTTTAGACCATATCCACATATAACCACCACTTTTTGCTTTTAGTCTAAATTTGATCTCATAGGTTGATAGTTTCCTATTTATGTAGTCATCAAGACTTTGTAAAACTCTCTCTTTATCCTCTGGATGTAACAAGCCTACAAAATTTTCATAACTATTTTCTATTTCAGATTCTTTGTATCCAAGCATACTTTTCCATCTAGGTGATAGATAAAAGTCTCTATTTTCTATATCCCAATCCCAAATACCATCATTTGAAGCTTCATGAGCCAATCTTAGTCTCTCTTTTGTCTCTCTCAATTTTTTAACATATTGATTAAAACCAAAATTTATAAGAAAAATTATTAGTATCCATATAGTCGTTCCAAATACTAAAACATACAAAATCTGTAGCAAAAAGAGACTGTACTCATCAGTGATATCAGTGGCTATGAGCATTTTTGCAATTTTTTGTGAGTTATAATCTAGTATATCTATACTTGAATTTATTACATAGTATTTGTCACTATTATCTTTTATGATTTGAGCTTTACTTGAGAGGTCTATTTTATCTGCTATGGAGCTGAAAAAATTTGCATCTTCTAAGAAGAGGAAATTTTCAAATAGGGTAAATCTCTTATCTAGAGTATTGATACCTACACGATCTTTATAGGCAAATATTGCTATATGGCTATTGTTTAGATATTTAGATAGTGAATTTTTGAAGTGATCTATGTAAACCCCAAGCTCCAAAACTCCCAAATGCTCTCCAGATTGGTCAAATATAGGGCTTGCTACTCTATATGCTAATCCATACTCCCCAACCTCAAAGCCTGATTTTGTGTTTTTTTCTCTATTTGTATCCACAATCATAGTGCGTAAAGAGGTTAGGTCATCACCAAAATGTGAAGGACTATGCACCCTTAAAAGTGAAGTGGTGTTTTTGTTGTGAAATTGCATAATATTTAAGTGAGGTATTTCTGATTTTAGGATTTTGAAGCTATTTTCTACTATTGCAAAGAGTCTCTCTCTATCTTCTTTTTTGATTGCATCTTTTATCCCATCAAGCTCTAAAAAAAGTGAGATTTTAGCTTTTAGATAATCTCTTTTTTCTTTTAGTTCTTCCTGGTACATCTTTTCTGAAAATAGAGATATCTTCTCTTTTTTCTCGTTAAGTTTTGCATCCAAAAATCCAAAAATACCCACAATAGCTATAGCAAAACTCACAAGAATAATCGCAGATATATAGCCTATTATCTTTCTTTTTATGTTAGTAAGATCCTCTTTATTCTCCAAAATATGCCTTATATATTAAATTAGTCTCATATTATAACATTAGAAGCATGTGTGGACTTAAGTGTATTAAATTTAACAGAGAATTTATTATCTCAATGATAAGGTATCTTCTATAAATTTTTAGGATATACTTCTTTTATAACACAAAAAGGAGTCACAATGGCAAAAGGAAAAGATACACAAAAATCAGTCAAAAAAGCACCAGCAAAAACGATGAAAGAGAAAAGAGCAGACAAAAAAGCAAAAAAATCCTCCTAGTAAGCTTTAAGGTCGCATTTAATAAGTAATGGTCTTTGCAAGATATGACAATGAGCTGATTTTTATCTATTTATAGATAATTATAAAAATTAGTGGCAATGAAGGAGAGAAGATGGATGAGGTTTTATTGAAGATTGCAAGGGATTCTATACTTGAGGAGATGGATGGAGGAAAGCATATAGATAGAGATGAGCTTATAAGCAAGCATGACTATCTTAGTGAAGAGGGTGCAGTGTTTGTAACTCTAAATCTAGAAGGTGATCTTAGAGGTTGTATTGGATCGCTCATAGCTCATAGGGCACTTGTTGATGATGTGATTGAGAATGCAAAAGCAGCAGCTTTTAGAGATCCTAGATTTTCACCACTAAGTAGAGATGAACTTGATAGTGTAGAGATTGAGATCTCTTTGCTCTCACCACCAAAAGAGCTTATATATAGTGATGAGAATGATTTAAGATCAAAAATAAGAGCTTTTGAAGATGGTGTCATTCTCTCTCTAGAGGGTAGAAGTGCTACATTTTTGCCCTCAGTCTGGGAGCAGTTGCCTGATTTTGATCTATTTTTTGAATATTTATGCAAAAAAGCTGGACTAGAATCCAATGCTCTAAAGAGGCATCCTCAAATACACACATATCAAGCTAGAAAGATAAAGTAGTGAGCAAAAGAGCAAATATTTCAAAAAAGATTCTAAGAAGTGTTGGGAGAAGCAACCACGAATTTGAGCTAATAGGTGAGGGTGATAGAGTTTTGCTTGGAGTAAGTGGTGGAAAAGATTCTATGCTTTTGGCTCACATACTAAAACATATGCAAAGGCATGCACCATTTAGATTTGAGTTTAAAGCACTATCTATCCACTATGGAATCGATGAAGATTTCTCATTTTTGGAGAAGCAATTTTTAGAACATGAGATACCTTATGAGATATATAAAACAAATATTATGGAGATAATAGAGGAGAATGTTAGAGGAAATAGCTCATATTGTAGCTTTTGTGCTAGGATGAGGAGAGGGTCTCTCTACTCAAAAGCTCTGGAGTTAGGATTTAATAAAGTAGCACTAGGTCACCACCTAGATGATGCTATTGAGAGCTTTTTTATGAATATGTTTTACAATGGCTCTTTGCGTTCCATGCCACCTATTTACAGAGCATACAATGGGTTGCAAATTATTCGACCTATGATAAAACTTAGAGAGAGACAGATAGTTGATTTTGTAAAGGACAATGGCTTTGAAGTAGCTTCATCTTGCTCTTGTCCTGCTAGGATGGCTGAAAACAAAAAGCCTTATGCTAGGGATAATACAAAAGAGCTACTAAGAGATTTAGAGAAGAAAAATCCTGAGATTTTCACTTCGCTAAAATCTGCTTTTAGTAATATAAATCCAAGTACATTCTTTAGTGCTGACTACTTTGAAAAATAGCTAGCTCATTTTCAAAAAGCTCTACCCTTTCTACTTTTCCTCTCTTTTTTGCACCTTCTATTAAGATTTTATATTTTTTGATTATCATCTCTTCCACCTCCTTTTTGTAGGGAGAATCTAGATGTTTTTTTAGTGCGTAGATTCTGTTTTTATCCATAGAGTGAT
>JAABSR010000010.1 GCA_011390245.1 Campylobacterales bacterium | reverse complement strand
GATTCTTCAATCCTTTGCCATATCTTTTTGTATATCTCCATATCTATCCTAGCTGCTTTAGAAGCGAATTTGTAAAATTTCTATAATCTCTTGCACCTCTTGAACGCTCAGAGCTAAGCACTACAGGTATTTTTGTATAAAACTGTTTTGAGAGAGACATATCATTTGTTATAGGCTCAAAAACCCTATCTTTGCCAAAAATATTGATAGCTTGATCTAGTATCTCTTTGTGCTCTTTTATATGAAAATTGAACATCGTAGGAAGTATCCCAATGTAAGATATTGGTTTTTTTGAGTTGAGCGTGCTTTTGTAAATAGCTCTAAAAATTTGTTGAGCACCAATAATCCCCAATGGATGAGGAATAAGTGGAATCACAACACAATCAGCCCCAACAAGTGAATTTTTTAAAATTGCATCAAATGTTGGTGGTGTATCAATTACACAAAAATCAAAAAACTCCTCTAGCCTCTCTTTTGTTATAGCCTCTCTTAAGGTGTCAGTTTTGAAATTTGAAGAGTATGGGTCAAAAAACATACTTGCAGCTGCTAATGTGAGGTTTTCACTAATTGTAGGCACAAATGATTGACTTAGTGCCTCTCCTTCAAAAACCTTGTGACAACCACCACTTTCAAAAGGTTCAGAGCCAACACCAATAGAAGAGTGCCCTTGCGTGTCTAGATCAATAAGTAAAACTTGGTGCTCTTTTGATAGCTCTGATGCTAGATTTATAGCAGTTGTACTTTTGCCACTTCCACCTTTTCTATTGCTTATTACAATCTGCTTCAACTCTCTTTAATAACTCCACAACCCTTTAGAGCTTTTAAATAAGTAGTGTTGCTCTCCTTATCGTAGAAGACTTGACATTCATAATTTTGATTGTAGGCACAGATTAGCTGTATTATTGATGTATGCATATCTTTACATCCAGTCAAATCCACCTCTATTTTAAGCGGTGCACTGCTCTTTAGGTGCTCTCTAAGCTCTACTGCCTCGCCCTCATGTACAATACCCTCAAAAACTATCTCATGTCCACTATATTTTATCCCCATCTCTTCGCCTTTTAAATATTAGAAATATCTATGCTATCTATCATCACAACAAGTTTGCCATCTTTTATCTTGCATGTCTTGCCCATCTTGAGCATATCTACATCTTTAAATGATATATTGCCAGGCTTAAAATTATCAGCCCCTATGGCCTCGATCTTATCGACATAATCTATCTTTAAGCCAACTCTTCTCTTTTTATCTTTATAGATAATAATTTTTTGATTCTCTATTGTGGTAATTTTTTTGCTCAAAATCTTTCTAATATTCACAATCTTGAGTAGATCATTTTCATAACTTATCACACCATCTATAAAATCTTCAAGACCTGATACCTTTGTGCACTTTCTATCTTCTACAATCTTCTCCACATACTCAATATCAAGTGCATACCTCTCACCATCCACACAAAAAATCAAAAAATCTTTCACCAGCTCCCCCATATCAAGCTGCACATCCCTTTGACTTTATGGCTTCGTGCAAGGAGAGCAGAGAGTATGGGTCAAGTATCATTATAATCTGCCCATTTCCAAGAAGTGCGGTACCACTTATTAGTGGATGCGAAGCCAGTATGCCCTCAAGTGGTTTTTGCACTACATCTAGCTGTCCTAAAAGCTCATTTACAACTATAGCTATAGAGTTTCCTTTGATGTTTAAGACGACAATTGAGAGTGCCTCATCTTCAAGCTTCTCTCTATCAAGCATGGACTCTATAAAAAGCAGAGGAATCACATGCTCTCTTAGATTTATGAAAGGCTCATTATGAAGATATGTGATATCTTTTATATCTATCTTGACAGTCTCACTAACATTCTCCATAGGAAATCCATAGTGATTGTCCATCATAGAGATATGAAGCAGAGTTGTGACAGCCAATGACACAGGGATTGAGAGCTTTATTTGTGTCCCTATGTTTGCTTGACTTTTTATCTCCAAGCTTCCGCCAAACTCTTCAAGAGATTTTTTGACCACATCCATGCCAACACCTCTACCGCTATATTCACTTATAGTTTCAACGGTTGAAAGTCCAGGAACAGTGATTAGCATCACCTTCTCATCTTCACTCATCTCCTCTATTTTGGCAACATCAATAAGTCCCTTTTCCAAAATCTTACTAACTATCCTATTTACATCAACACCTTTACCATCATCAATAACCTCTATGATTACCTTATCAGATTGCGGATAGGCTTTCATAGTTATCTCTCCAACCTCATCTTTTCCTTGTGAGATTCTTTGTGCAGGAGTCTCTATTCCATGATCAAGAGAATTTCTGATTATGTGGATAAGTGGATCTGCTAACATCTCTATCATATTTTTATCTAGTTTTGTTTCGCCACCCTCTTGAGTTAGCTTCACCTTTTTATCTAATTTTTTACTAATCTCTCTAACCAACTTTGGATATCTATCAAAAACATAAGATATTGGCAACATTCTCATAGACATGATGAGATCTTGTAGCTGATTTGTTAGGCGATTTATAAATGAGTATTTCTCCAATATCGCCCTTTTTGTGCTCTCTTTATCCATACTTGTAACGCTCTCAGCCAAATATGGAAGAGAGTTTTTTGCCACAAGCAGCTCTCCAACTACGCTCATTAGATGGTCTATAGATTCTTGCTCTATTTTTATCACTTTTCCTATTACATCTTTTTTGATCTCTTTTGGTGGCTCTCTCCTAACCTCTTTTGGCTCGGTCTTTTTAGCCCTATCTATACTCTCTAGCCCCCTCTCTTCTATCTCAAATTTTTGAGGAGTTTTTTGATTATCCTTGCTCTCTTTTTTTATATCTCTATTTTGCTCCTCTTCTAGATATGAGGCTAGCTTCTCTTCTATATTAGCTTTTTTATCTACATCCTCTTTTAGAAATCTAAACACCCTAGAGGATATCTCTTCTACTCTATCTTCGCTTTTCTCCTCTATATTTTTTAGCTGATATAGTTGCTCTTTTAGAATATATTTGGCTACCTCTATCTCATCCTCGCTTCTCTCTTCTATCTCAACTTTTTGCTCTTCTACCTCTTCTCTCTCTTCTGTTATCTCTATAGATTCTCCTGCTATTTTGTCTATATACTCTGTAAGCCTACCTAGATCTTTGCCCTCTACTAAATGCAAAATATCACTCAATCTCTTAAACATCAGATGCTCTTTGGAGCTAGAATTTGTAAGCTCTAGAGCTTTTGACAAAATCGATTTCACCTCGTTCTGGTCTGTATGATTTAGAGCTGATTTGAGGCTCCTATATATATCTTTTAAGACATCCATATCTGAATTAAAAGCCATAGGCTCATAATCTAGCATAGTCTTAATATCCAAAGGCAAAATAGATATCTCATCCAAAAAGTTATAGAGCGCATCTTCGATATCTATATAAGAGCCATAAAGAGCTGCAAAAATCTCTGCATGAAGTATCAAAACATCATCCGCTCCATCTGAATTTAGTAGCTCCAAAGATGCCTCTTTTTTCATACCAAACTCAATACCTAAAACATCTTGAGCGATGAGCGAGAGGACATAAATTGGATCATTTCCATATATCATGCACTTCTCATCTACATCAAAATAGATTCCATAAGCTCTTTTGTCATTTAGATTACTCTCCCCTATCTCCTCATATTCAAAAGGAAGTTTCTCCTCTAAATTTTTGAACATCGATAGGTTTTGCTCTATAATAATTGCCCTATCTTCTGGTATTTCAAAAGGCATCTGGAAAGTCTGCTCTACCTCTTTTTCCTCACCTAGCTCTTCAAAAAGTCTATCTAATATTTTGCTCTCTATATCCTTATCAGCTTCTACGATATCACCACTTTGTTCAGCTGCATCAACTAGATTTAGCACCTCATCAAAAGCATCATATAGAGCATCAATCATTGTTGGCTTAAATTCAATTCTTTTTGATCTAAGGTTATCTAATAAGTCTTCTGCTTTATGAGTGATATTTTTAATAGCCTCAAAACCCACTATTCCAGAGCCGCCTTTAAGCGTATGAGCTGCTCTAAATACAGAGTTTAAAAGCTCACCATCTTCACTCCCAAGCTCCTCTATATGGCTCTCTATAAATTTTAGATTCTCTCTAGCCTCTTGTAAAAACTGCTCTAATAGTGGATTCATTATTTCACCTTAAGTTGTAAGAATTCTTGCACAAATTGATAAGACATCTGGCTTTATAGGCTTTATATAGTAGAGATTTGCACCTGCGATATATGCCTTATCTTTATCTTGATTTTCAGCCTCAGTGCTTATCATAACAATAGGAGTTCTCTTAAAAGTTTCGATTTTCCTTAGATTCTCAACAAAAGAGTAGCCATCCATAACAGGCATATTTACATCTACCAAAAATAGATCTACATTTTTGCCCAGCACCTTTTCATGAGCTTCCATACCATTTTCAGCCTCCATCACCTTAAAGCCACAATCTAGCAAAATCTGTTTATGGTACTGCCTAACTGTTTTTGAATCATCAACAACCATCACAATCATAGAATACTCCTTTAGAAAAACTCTACCTCTTCTTCGCCACTATGTCCACTAAATGCACTCTTTTTATCTTTTGCCTCTTGAAGAGATCTCTTTAGATTCTGCTCTAGTTTTGTAATATTTTCACTAATATTACCACTATCCTCTTTTAGCGATTTTTTGTATGTTCTTAGACTTTTTACAATGCCCTCCATAGCTTCGCTAGTTGCATTTATCTGTTGGGATAGTATATCTTGATTTTGTAAAGCCTCTACAAATCTATCATCAAGCCCAATCTCCCTCTCTTTTAAGAGTTCATTTATCTTCAAAAAAGAATCCTTGCTTCTCTTCTCTACATCTTTTTGGACATCTATTATATGCTCAAACACATCTTCAAGGGAGCTTAGAAGCTCGACATTCACCTCCATCATTCAAGTCTCAAAACTCTATTTATTGCTGCTTGAAGCTGAGCTGGATTAAATGGTTTTACTATCCACCCTGTAAGACCTAGAGCTTTGCCCTGCTTTTTTAGCTCATCTTTTGTCTCTGTAGTTAGCATAAGCACTGGTGTCTTCTTTGTAGCCTCTATCCCTCTTAGCTCTTTTAAAAACTCCAAACCATTCATCACTGGCATATTTAAATCTGTTATTATCAAATCAGGCACAGCAGAAGCATCTCCTATATCTTCAAGTGCTTCAGCTGCACTCAAAAATTGTTTGATCTCTATTGGCATATTTTGTGTTGCTATCTTCGTAGAGGCAAGTGCCGTCTCACTATCATCTACAAACATTACTATTGGCATAAAAACTCCTTTTATTTTTGATAAAGTAGAACATTGCTGATCTTTACTGGTGTATATATTGAGACAATCCTACTCATATACTCAGCATGACCTAAAAATATATATCCACCACTATTTAACATCTCATGAAAAGTAGTTGCGACCTCTTTTCTTGATGCATCATCAAAATAGATTAACATATTTCTTGAAAAAATCACATCAAACTTGCCTAGTTTTCTCATTGCATCTTTATCAAAGACATTTACAATCCTAAAATCTACCGCATCTCTTATATCTTTTATTATCTCATAATTGCCCATCTTTTTTCCAAAGTAACTCTCCCTCTCTTTGTCACTCAAAAGATGAAGAGATCTACTTGTATAGAGTCCCTCTTTTGCTTTTTCTATTATTTTGTTGTCTATATCTATACCAACTAACTCTATATCTCTTTTGTTGATTATCTCATTATCTTCTAGTAGATAGAGTGCTACAGAATATGGCTCCTCTCCACTAGAGCATGGAGAACATAAGATTCTTATATTCTCACCATCTCTCTTTTTGGAGTGGATTTCTGGCAAAATATCGCTCACTAGAACATCAAACTGATATCTCTCTCTATAAAAATAGGTCTCATTTACTGTGATAGTACTTATTAACTCTTGAAATTCGCTCCCATTTTTATCCTCAAACCTTATGAGAAAAAAATACTTCCTAAAGCTATCTATTTTTAGTACTCTAAATCTTAGCTCTAGATTTTTTTTTAGCTTCTCGTAATGTTTTTCATAGCTTAAAGAGATACCTGTTTTTCTATAGATATATTCGCTAAGCTTATCAAAATTCTCTCTTGAAAACTCTATATGCATACCCTACTAACCATTTATCATTTTTATAGCTCTATCTACCCCAAAAACGACATAAGGTTCATGATTAAATCTCTCCTTTAGTCCTTGAAGTAGCTCCACATCTTCTCTTGTGCCAATTTCAGCTAGATAATCAACTGCACTCATAGCTACATTTATATCCTCTTCATCCCTTAGAAGTTCCAAGAGCATGTCTCTACTCTCTGGAAAGTTCACATCTCCTAAAACATTTATAGCAAAAATCCTAAGATCCCTATCTTCGCCTATTAAAAACTTCACTATATGGTACCTTATCTCTTCTCCATATGTTTGCAGTATGGAGATTGCTAGATTCCTAAGATATGCATCTTCAATCTTCAAAAGTTCCATCACCTCTTCAATAGGAGCTTTTTTTGGATCACAATTAAGAAGCAAAGAGCCTATATGAGAGGATAACTCTTTACTAATCCCCTCCTCTTTCAAGATTTTGACAAGCTCAACCGCTCCATTTTCAAATCCAGCTATCTGCTCTAAAATCTGCTCTCTATCTTCGCAAGACTTAGAATCTCTAAAACACTCAAGTGCCTCTTCTAAAGTGTCAAACTTCTCAACAGTCGTACTTTTTTCAAAATCTTTTTTTACTAATGCCATCTCTTCTACCTATATGTTATGATTTTTTGCAAAATCTTAGCAAAAGGGAGCACCTCACAAGTGCCACCTCTCAAGTACGCCTCTTTTGGCATACCATATACTGTGGCACTCTCTTCGGATTCTGCTATGGTATATCCACCTGCTTTTTTGATTGCTACCATTCCATCAGCTCCATCATCGCCAATTCCTGTTAGTTCAATTGCTAAGATTCCCTTTGGCTCAAACACATCTAGTGCACTAAAAAACATCTCATCTATTGAAGGTGTAAAAAACCTCTTCACTTTTGCTTCACCAGCTCTTATAGTCACTTTGCCAGATACTCTTTTTGAAAAGTGTAGATGAGTGCCACCTTTTGCAACATAAACTACTCCATTTTCAAACTCATCATTGTGAGTGCTCTCTCTTACTTCAAGCCTACAAGCTCTATCCAATCTCTGAGCAAAAGCAGCGGTAAATCTCTCAGGCATGTGCTGAACTATGCAGAGAGGATGAGGAAAATCTTCAGGAAGTGCAGCACAAATATCCTCTATCAATCCAGGTCCTCCTGTAGATGCACCAACAAGCACCACTCCTCTTATTTCACCCCTCTTGCTCTCTTTTACCTTTGCCTTTGGAATCTCTTTGTCTATTTTTTGCCCTATCGCTCTTCTAGGTCTGCTTGCTATTCTTCTTTTTGGGATTCTACTAGCAACTTTTACCTTTTGAATGATATCTTCGCCATTCCCATCTATGTCAGCATTTAGAGTGCCTGGCTTTGCAACATAATCAATCGCACCTAAATCAAGAGCATCAAAAGTAGCTGGTGCGTCCTCTGTGGTTAGAGAGCTTATCATGACAACTGGCGTTGGATTTTTATCCATTATCTGCCTTAGGGCACTTATGCCATCAAGCACTGGCATGTTTATATCCATTGTTATGCAGCTATAGTCACCCTCTAGAGCTTTATCTACAGCCTCTTGTCCATTTTTTGCCACCTCACACTCAAAGCCACTTGATTGGAGTAGATTGACTAATTGTTTTCTAACAAGAGCAGAATCATCGACAACCAACACTCTCTTTTTCACTTTAGCCCCTCTTCTATTGGTTCAAAACTATTCACCTCTTCAAGAGCCAAAATAGCATCTATATCAAGAATCAAAACTACTCTTTTGCCCCCATTTGCAAGCACTATTTTCTCTACTATCTTCTCTTTATTGTTAGCATCTTTTATATTTTCTTCATCTACACTCAAGACCTCATCTACCAAATCTACTAAAAACCCTACTTCGCTTTTTTCGCTTTTGCATACCAAAATCTTGCTATTTTCACCTATTTTTTCTACAGCACCTAGCCTCTGGTATAGTGAGATTACAGGGACAACTTTTCCTCTTAGATTTATCACTCCCTTGAAGAGCTTTGGAGTGTTTGGAATCTCTGTGATATCCTCATATCTTATAATCTCCTCAACCACATCTATGAGAAAACCATACTCCTCATCTCCGATTTTGAAAGTTACCATCTCACAAAGATCTTCTTGCTTGCTTGAGATTTTCTCTCTCTCCTCTTTTTGCAAAAACTTCCCACTCTCTTCAAAAAGAGATTCGACAAATCTATTATCAATAGTAGAAATTAGATCTTTTCCCTCTTTGATTACTCCACTTAGTCTGTTTTTGTGAAATCTACTTGGTAGCATCTCTACACTATTTGTTGCTACATCTTTGATATCCAAAATCTCATCTACCAAAAGCCCAAGCGTCATCTCGCCTTCTCTTAAGATAATAATCCTAGAAGAGGATGAAAACTTAGAATCCATCTCAAAAATAGCTGCCAAATCTATAGCAATAATCACCTCGCCTCTAATAGTCAACATGCCTAAAATATACTCACTACTATCTGCGATTTTTGTGATTTTTGAGTTATTTGAGATTATCTCTCTTATACTATCCGCTTTTAGAGCAAACTTCTCTCTTCCTATTTTGAAGTAGAGATATTTTACAACCTCTCCCTCTGATAGTATCTCTTTTTTGCTAAGGCTAGATATATCTCCTATCTCCTCTTTGAGTAGGTCTAGATTCTTTACTTTTGATAGTAGGCTATTGATGGATAAAATCTGAATAAGCCTATCATCTTCTTTATATACAGCCTCGATACCCTCCTTGCTCTCCTCTAGGTTTTTTTGGTCAATATCTATACTGCTCAAAACCTCTTCAACCAGCAGAGCATAACTACAACCACCCACACTAAAGCTAATAAGCCTAGCCTTGTCATTAGAGCTATCAACAAAATCTCTTCTATTTAGCAAAAAGCGGCAATCAAAAATAGCCACCACACTACCCTCAATAGGGCAAATCCCACAAATTGATCTATCAACTAGAGGGAGTTTGGTGATTTTAGGCACTCTTAATATATGCAAAACTTCATCGCTATCTACTGCATAAAGTCTATCTTCTGACTTAAAAATAAGAGCTTGCTGTATCTCTATCATAAATATCTCAGCATAAACATCTCAGGCTTTTAGCCTTACCCCTGTTGCAGTTCATCTGCCATTACCGCTAACTCTTCAATACCCTCTGCCATATTTCCTATTGTCTCAATAATCAGCTCACTAGCTTTTCTTGATTCCATCGCATTTGTAGCTGAAAGCTCTATGGCTCTTTGAATTTCACCTATACCACTATATGCATGATCTAGCCCCTCTAGGTTTTGATCATTTATGGCTTTCAATCCTTGGTACCTATCCAAAATATCCACTAGTTGAGCTGTTATTACATCTACTTGATTTATCAGTTTATCTATATTGTTTTTTTCGCTATCTTGTTTATTTAGAAGATTTCCCCAGTCTATATTTACATTTTCAATCTCTGAGTTCATCGATTCGATGATATCATTTATCTTCTCTGTATTTGTCTCACTATCTTGAGCTAGACTTCTAATATCAGCACTAACTACCGCAAAACCCTTGCCAAATTCTCCTGCCCTAGCTGATTCTATGCTTCCGCTAATTGCTAGCATATTTAGCTGGATAATAGAGTTGCTTATCCTCCCTACAGTCTTCTCAACATTTCTTGATTCTTTTTTGATAACTGCAA
Source organism: Campylobacterales bacterium (assembly GCA_011390245.1). Classification (GTDB taxonomy): domain Bacteria; phylum Campylobacterota; class Campylobacteria; order Campylobacterales; family JAABSR01; genus JAABSR01. The sequence continues at coordinate 13,957 of JAABSR010000010.1, read as the reverse complement.
GCTCTGTGGCTGCTGATTGACCCTCATCTATTGAGTTTATGAAGTTTTGTTTTATATCAGTTAGTGTGTTTTTGACTTTTGAAAATGAGGCTTTTAGGATATCAAAATTTCTTCTGACAATATCCACTATGGCATCAATATCCTTGCTAGCCTCTATAGCCTTTTCTACATTCTCTTTGTTTTTTAGTGCCGCATCATTTGTAGTTTTTGATGAACTCTCTATCTCATTTAGAGCTTTTGTCACCTCTCCCATTGATCTTTGTATCTCTTCAACTGAGCTACTCAAACTATCAGCACTCACAGCTACCTCTTCTGCGGATTTTATAGTATCAGTGCTATGTTTTAGCTCTTCGCTAAGCTCGGTAAGCTCTTTTATATCATCTTCAGTTTGTGCTAGAGAGTTTGCTTGTATCTCTACAGAGCTTAGTGTCTCCTCCACAGCATTTGCAATCTGGAAAGAAGCCTTAGCAATAGAATCGCTTCCACTATTTATATCACTACTTCTCTTTAGCAAAGAGTTTGTAAAGTTGCTAGCATTTCTAGCGGCCTCTACTGAGTAGTTTGCAATTTTCACTAGCTCTTCTAGTGTGCTGCTTAGCTCTCTTCCATCTTCGCCAGTAAGCTCGATGACCTCTGTTGTGTTGGTGATAGATTTGATGATATTATCTATTCCATTTTGTATTTGGTTTACTAGGTCTGTTATAAATTGTGCATTTTTCTCACTGTTGCCAGCTAGTGCTCTTGTCTCATCTGCTACGACTGCAAAACCCTTGCCATGCTCTTTTGCTCGACTTGCTTCTATTGCCGCATTTAGAGCCAATAGGTTTGTCTGGTCTGCAATCTTTGCAATAAAGCTCACCGCCTCGCCAATATTTTGAGAGGAGATTTTAAGCTCTTCACTTTTATTTGAGCTATTTTTTGCGACCTTTACGGATTCGACCATGCCCGTAACAGTGCTGTTTATAGAGTTTACAGCTGAAAGTATAGAATCCCCAGAATTTAGAGTTGAGCCTATTGCTATTTCTATAGTGTTTGTCATTCTGTTTATATTTTTTGTGATCTCATTTACGCTCTTTAGTGCTTGCTCACTTGCACCGCTGTTTTCCTCTGCTGCTGTTGCTATCTGATCCATAGAACTTTTTAGTTCTTCAACCGCACTTACAGATTCTTGAGCGTTATCAAGAAGTCCTGCTGCTATGGAGGCTATTGATTCGCTTATTTGTTGTTGTTTGGCTAGTGTTTTAGCTCTTCTTTTATCAACTCCTCCGCTTCCTCTGTTTTCACTTGATACCATGTTGTAGTTGCCACTGCTTCTTACTAATGCCATTATTTATCCTTATTTCCAAGTAGCATAAAGAGCTTCTGCTCTTTTGATATCTTCTCTTGATGGTTTTGTCCTTATTGAGACATAAGAGATGTTGCCACTTTTATCTGTACTTTTTAAAACTGTTGCAAATACCCAGTAAAACCCTCCATTTTTTACTGCATTTTTGACATATCCAGTCCAAAAACCTTTGCTCTGGACAGAACTCCAAAGCTGCCTAAATGCCTCTCTTGGCATATCAGGATGCCTTACAATGCTATGAGGTTGCCCCACTAGCTCATCTAGACTATACCCAGCAACTTTGCAAAATGAGTTGCTAGCATAAGTAACAATCCCCTTAGAATCTGTCTCAGATACTAGGTAGAGATCATCATACAATACCTCTCCATCCTCTTTTATAACCAGCCCATCGCCTTCTACTTTTGACATAAAAGTCTCCTTTGGAAGTTCACTATTCTGTTGCTATTGTACAACCTAAAATATAAAAAAAGGGTATAAGCTTGAAAATATTTGCAAAAAAGTTACAATTTGAATATCTACCCACACTCTAATAAAAATTTTAATACAATATCTACACCACCAATACAAAAAGGTATCTATCCAAAAGACTCAATAGTTCATTTGGTGGAAAAGCAAAGGGCTTCTCATTCCTCCTAGCATTGAAGAGAGTGTCTTGAGTATGCTAAAGCGACAAAAACGATTAAAAGATCTGGAGGAGCTTTGTGGTATCGCTACTGGGATATGTGATGGGCTAGATATTAAAGAGCTAAAAACTAAAAAAATGATTCCATTGTAATTTTTTAATGCCTTAAATTTTTAAACACATCAACAGCAAAATCTTTTGGTATATCTACATCTTACGACCCCTCATTCATGCTACTATTAAAACCCCTCTAAATCTTAAGAATCAAATAATACAATTATGCAAAAAGCAACAAGGAATCAAATTGCAGTCAATATTTAGAGAGTATGATATTAGGGGAATTTTTCAAGAGGAGTTGTCTTTTGAGGTTGTGAGCAAGATAGGTTACTTTCTAGGTTTAGAGGTCAAAAAATATGGGGAGTATGTCTCTATCGGGTATGATGCAAGGGTTCACTCTCCTGCTCTTTTTGAGTGGCTTGCAAGTGGATTCAATCATGCAGGTATTGGTGTGCTAAACAATGAGCTTGTCCCAACCCCTGTGAACTACTTTAGCAACTACACTCAATTTGAAGACTTAAGACCATCTGCCTCTGTTATGATTACAGGCTCTCACAACCCTCCAGAGTACAATGGATTTAAAATCACACTAAATAGATTGCCTTTTTTTGGGGAAGATATCTATTCACTAGGTAGAAAAATAGCAGATTCTCATCTACAAATAGAGCTAAACCCTTCACACACAAAAGTAGATGCACTAAAAAAATATATTGACTATATGGGGTTAGAGTTTGAAAAGCTAAGGGGTGCAAAAAATATTGCTCTTGATTTTGGCAATGGTGCTGCTGGAGTTGCTCTTTTGCCTATTTTTGATAAGCTTGAAATAGAATATACCTCTTTGTATGAAAAGCCAGATGGCACTTTTCCAAACCACCATCCCGACCCTAGCGAAGAGGAGAATCTAAAAGATCTAAAAGAGATACTAAGAGAAGAGGATATTGGTTTTGCATTTGATGGAGATGGAGATAGGATTGCTCTCTTGAGTAAAAAAAACAACATAAAAGGTGATCAGCTAGCTACAATTTTTGCCAAAAGAATGAAAAACCCCATCGTCGTAGGCGAGGTGAAATGCTCTCAAGTGATGTATGATGAGATAAACAAAATTGGTCGAGCCATAATGTACAAAACAGGGCATAGCAATATCAAGGTAAAGATAAAAGAGGTAGATGCCACATTTGGTGCTGAAGTAAGTGGGCACATCTTCTTCAATGATAGATATTTTGGGTTTGATGATGCACTTTATGCTGCTTTGAGAATTTTGGAGCTTCGCCTAGATGGTGTTGATTTTGATAAAGAGGTAGATGCACTGCCAAAAGTCTATAATAGCGATGAAATAAAGATAAAGACAACTGAGGAGATGAAATTTGAGATCATAAAAAGAGTGGGAGTTCTACTTCAAAATCCTCCCTCTAATTTGCCAAAAATCAAAAACATAATAACTATTGATGGACTAAGAGTTGTTTTTGAAGATGGTTTTGCACTTATTAGAGCAAGCAACACTACACCAGTTTTGGTAACTAGATTTGAAGCAAGCACAAAAGAGAAAACACTAGAGTATGAGAGGTTGATAAATATGCTAATAAAACAGGCTATAGAGGCTTAGATACTTGTAATATTTATACCACTATTTCTAAGCATTCTTAAAACATCAGGAGTTTTTAGCTTTTTAAAATTTGAATCTACTATCTCCTTTAGCCTAACTTTCTCCTCATCTTCTATTTTGACTAGGAGACTTCCTAGTTCGCCACTTCTAGTTTTGATGGCTGAGGTTATTGAGTTCTCAAGCGGAACTCCTCTTAGGACAACATCCATGGGCATATCAAAGAGCACATCCAAAAGTGAAAACATTCCTGTCAAAAAAGCTCTATCTTTATCTCCTTGCGTTGCCATCTTCTCCATCAAAGATGCTCTCTCCATAGCGGTTTTCAAAAGAGTGCTAGCTATTGGATCACCTGCTGCATCTGCATATATATAGATAAGCATCCATCTAAGAAGCTTATCCCTTCCAAGCAAGTTCATAGCATGTTTTAAAGAACTTATCTTCTCTTTTATGTTCATAGTTGGGGAGTTGAGATACTTCAAGAGATTGTGCACTAAATCTGGTTGCATCTTTGCAAAGCTCTCTATCTCATCAATCTCTTTTCCATTTTTCAAAAGAGCAATAATCTGCAAAACTGTACTTTTTGATGTCTCAGCTGGCACATCTACCTCTATAACTTCTGGTCTTTTAAAATAAAATCCCTGAAATAGATCATATCCATCTTTCAAAGCTTGATTGTACTCCTCAAGATTCTCTATCTTCTCTGCTAAAATTATCTTCTTATCTTTTTTGAAATGCTCCATAAATTTTAGAGCAGTCTTCCTATCTACAAGTTTCATATCAAACTTGACAAAATCTATATACTTAAAAATTGGCTTGTATTTATTATATGTCTCTTTTGTGCAATCAAAATCATCTAAAGCTATCTCAAAACCTCTCTCTTTTAGTTTTTGCAAAAGCTTTAGAAGCTTATCTGATACCTTTGTAGTCTCCAAAATCTCTATGACAAAATATTCAGGCTCCAAAACAGAGAGAGTCCCACTAAAGAGAACATCATGATCTATATTTATAAATGCTTTTCTACCCTCTCCGATAACCTCTTTGAAATCCATGTGAGTTAGGATATTTAGTAGAACTTTTGAAGTTGCAAGTAGATTTGAAGTGATAACTCCAACATATCCATCTTGTCCACGAAATAGCAGCTCATAGCCTACTATCTTGCCATTTTTGTTTTGTATTTGCTGTCTAGCAACAAATGCCTTTGCCATAGGTAGTACCTCTTATTTAGTCTCAAACACTATCCAACATATAGTATCTTTATTTTGTTTAAATATTTTTTTGATAAACGCTCTTAAGCTAAATAATGGCAATATTTAAACATGTTAAATATATATTTCAAAAAGTTTCTATTTTCAAAAGAGAATGGAATTATTCTAACCATATTCATAGCTCTATTTGGGCTACTCACTCTCTACTACCTAGAGCAGAGTAGAAGCAGTGCAATAAATAATGCACAGTCAAACATAAAAGAGTACCTAAGAAACATAGCAGCTATTAGAGAAAATGTAAGCAAAAACCAAAAAAATGAAGTCTATAGGCTGGAAAATAGCGGGTATCTATATAAAGGCTACTTTATGCCCCACATACTCTCAAGCACCTACAACTCAAGAGAGACTAACCTAATATATAACAGACTAAGAGAAGAGGATGGATTGCACCCTATAATGATATCTTTTCCATCTGATAATCCTAGAAATCCGCTCAATGAAGCTACTTCAAAAGAGATAGATATTTTAGAGAGATTTAGAAAAAAAGAGATAAATGAATATGTCGAAGTTATAAATAGCACAAATGGCTCTATGTTGTATTATGCAATCCCCTCAGTTCCCAACTCAAAAAATTGTCTAAAATGTCACTCAGACCCAAATATTGCCCCAAAAGATATGGTAGATATGTACGGAGAAAAAGGTGGCTTTTATGAGAGAGAGGGTGATATCAGAGCTATGCTTGCCACTACATATCCCCTGACAAATGAGCTAGCACTTGCAAACAAAGAATTTATAAATTCAACAGCTATTACATTTGTTGTCTTTTTTATCTTCTATGTTTTGATTGTTATCATGATATTAAAACATAGAAAAAATCAGTCAATTTTGGAAAATCTAAATAGAAACTTGGAGAAAAAAATAGAGCGGAGGACTGCTGATCTAAAGAGAAGTAAAGACGAACTAGAGAATCAAAAAGCCCTATTTGAAGCACTTTTAGAAAATCTACCAGTGCCTATTTTTTACAAAGATAGAAGCGGAATCTATCAAGGGGTAAACAGAGCTTTTGAAGCCACTTATGGAATAAATAGAAGTGAGATAGTTGGCTATACTGTATTTGACATAGCTCCAAAAGATTTAGCAAATAGATATTTTATAGAAGATGAGGAGCTATTCAAAAACCCAAATGTTGCCCAGATATATGAGCACCTAGTAAAAAACAAAAGAAGCGGTGATATAAAAAATGTCTTATTTCACAAGATGACATATAGAGACTCTTCTGGTAGTGTAGCTGGTATTGTTGGAGCTGTCACAGATATCACAGAGTACAAAAGATTGGAAAATCAGCTAAATGAGTTAAATATATCTCTAGGAAAAAGGGTTGAAAAAGAGACATCTAGAAGAGTGCAGATAGAAAAGGAAAAAAGGGCAAATGAGCTTGAGCTTATCAGACAATCAAGACTTGCTTTCATGGGAGAGATGATCTCTGCAATCACCCATCAATGGCAACAACCAACAACTGCAATATCTTTTAGTGCTCAATCACTATATGATATAGATTATGAAAATGAAGAGATACAAAACGAGGTAGAAAGAGTTGTAAAAGTAATAGTAAATCAGACAGAATATATGAATGAGACCATATCTGACTTTAGAGACTTCTTTAAACCTTCAAAAAAGAGAGTCCATTTTAGAGTCTATGACGCTTGCAAAGAAGTTACTAAACTCTTTGAGATTCAGCTAAGACAGAGCAGAACAAAACTAGATATTGACAAAGAAGAGAGCTTTAGGGCTATTGGCTTTCCAAATGAGTTCAAGCAAGTAATCCTAATAATCCTAAACAACTCCATAGATGTCTTTTTGGAAAAAGAGATAAAAGGAGAGATAAAAATAGAATTTGAGATAGGGGATGAAAGGGGCAAAGTTATCATAGAAGATAATGGAGGAGGAATCAGAGAAGAACTCTTGCCTGATAAACTCTTTGAGAGCTATGTAAGCACAAAAGGCACAAAGGGGAATGGCATAGGTCTTCATTTGGCCAAAACGATAATAGAAGAGCACATGGATGGGAAAATATATGCTCAAAATAGAAATAATGGTGCACTATTTTGCGTAGAGTTGCCTCTGGCACCTAAGGAGCAGAAAGATTAAAATAAGCTGTAGGTAGTGGGCTTAATAATATTGATGGTAAAAATTTAAATTTTACTTCACTAAAATCTCAAAAAATTTTCACAAAGGGAGTGAAATGTTAAGAATTGGTCTATTTTTGGCTACAAATTTTGCAATACTTCTACTTTTTGGAGTTGTAGCTAGGATTTTTGGTCTTCAAGATTCTATGGGCAATGATGGATATATCGGGCTTTTAGTATTCTCTGCTATGTTGGGCTTTGGTGGCTCTTTGGTTTCGCTTTTTCTCTCAAAATGGCTAGCCAAAAAGAGTATGGGTGTAAAAGTCATAGAACAACCCTCCTCACAAAGTGAAAAGTGGCTAGTAGATACTGTAAGGATTCAATCTCAAAAAGCAGGTATTGGTATGCCAGAGGTTGGCATCTATCATGGTGCACCCAACGCGTTTGCCACAGGAGCTAGCAGAAATAGTGCCCTTGTAGCAGTAAGTGATGGACTTTTGAATGCGATGAGTGCTGATGAGATAGAGGCGGTATTAGCCCATGAGGTGAGTCATGCTGCAAATGGAGACATGATAACACTTAGCCTTATACAAGGGATTGTCAACACTTTTGTCATATTTTTTAGTGAAATCATAGGGAGATTTATAGATAGAGCTGTATTCAAAAATCAAAGTGGTAGAGGGATAGGCTATTTTGTAGGAACTATAGTAGCTCAGATACTTCTATCAATACTTGCGACTATGATTGTTATGTGGTTCTCTAGATATAGAGAGTTTAGAGCAGACTATGGTGCGGCACAACTATGCAGCAAAGAGAAGATGATAGCAGCACTAAATAAACTACAAAGATTAAGCGGTGAGCCACTCCCAGATAAAATGACAGCTTTTGGAATCAGAGGGGGCAAAGTTATGAAGTTATTTAGCTCTCATCCGCCAATAGAAAAACGCATAGAAGCACTAAGGAATCTATGAAATGTTTGAGAAAATTTTAAGCATTTACCCAGAGCTTCTTTTTACCATATTGCTCATTGTTGCAAACATCTTCTACTACTACTTTTTCAAAAGGTTTATACATAGACTAGGAAAAACAAAAGAGGCTTCATACACTCGCATCATCTATATACAAAAATATTTCAACATGATAGCTCTGCTGCTCTCTTTTGTAGCACTCTCTTTTATTTGGAGTGTCAACTATAGTGGTATTTTGCTAGTCGCATCCTCATTTTTTGCAGTAGCAGGAGTTGCTCTTTTTGCACAGTGGTCGATTATTAGCAACATCACTTCAAGTGTCATAATCTTCTTCTCTTTTCCAGCACGCATCAATGACAGGATCAAAATTCATCTTGATGGTGAAATGTTTGTTATAGGCACTATCAAAGAGATCAGTCTTTTTCAGATTCGGCTAGAAAATGACGAGGGAGAGTTGATGTTTTTCCCAAATAACCTCCTTTTGCAACGGCCAATAGTCAAGCTTTCTACAAAAAAAGTGGATGATAAAGAACTTATTACACCTAGTTGAATTTTTGTAATTTTTCATCAAGTCAGATAAGCAAATCAATGGCAAAAACTGGAATGAAATAGGTCTTATGACAAACATATCTACCAACTGTATAAATTTTAACCAATAAATCAAGCAAAAAATACTCACTTCTCTAGTAGAATCTTCGTATGAGTAGATTTGGTAAAAAGCTAGTAGAGCTTGCAAAATTAGAGAGTAGAGAGAAGTTTAGACTAAAAGAGTTGTTGGTTTTCAATTCAAAGCGATTTGAAGTCTCTCTCTATAGCGAGTATCAACCTATGTGCAATCCTGATCTTGCCTACATAGATGGCAAGGGATATAGACTTGCTGATGGTTGTAGCAATGAGCTTTTTACAGATGACAGAACTTTGTGTGCAATCTACTACGACAAGCTAGGCGTGATGAAAGAGGGACACACGGTAGAGTCTTTTCAAGATCCTCTCTCTTTTATTCGGAAAATTGCAAATTCTAAATTTTTGGAGATATGGGATGATGAAGACGAAAAAGATGAAATTTATAGGGTCATCAGGATGGCAGAAGCTATTGGCGAAAAAATTGAAAAACATCAAATCTTAATCAAGGAGTAATAATTGGCTGCGTTTATAAATGAAGAGTGCACATGCTGCGATGCATGTCTTCCAGAGTGTCCAGAAGGTGCTATAGTAGATGATATGAAAAACCCAAACAAAGATGGGATCTATTTTGTGAAAGCAGACAAATGTACTGAGTGCGGTGATGGTGAGCCAGCATGCATAGATGTCTGCCCAAGTGATGCTATCTCTCTAAAATAAGCAAAAATGTCGTGGTGGGGCACCACGACCTACGAGACTTTTAGCACAAAATCCATATTGTCAATGTGTGATTTTTGAACATATTGAGATTGGTGTTATTTAAGTGAAAATACTCTTTTAAACTCTCTATGATAGGATTCTCCCAAAAAAAGGATCCTTCATTTTTAAAATCATACTCCCCATATCATCACTTTTTGTAGCTATTGGTTTTTTGACTATTGGATATGGTCTTTTGATGACACTTATTGGTGTAAAGCTAAAAGAGTATGGTGTAGATGACATAGTTATTGGACTGATAAACTCCATGTTTTTTGCAGGTGCAATCCTCTCTTCCATCACATCTTCAAAAATAATACCAAATCTAGGGCACATAAGAAGCTTTGGTGCGTTTGCGGCACTTCTTGTGTTGGCTTTTTTATCACACTCTATATACTTCAATGAGATTCTTTGGGGGATAATGAGATTTGTCTCAGGGTTTGCTTTTTATTCGCTTATCATCATCATAGAGAGCTGGATAAATGAGAAAAGCTCAAAAGAGGATAGGGGCAAAATCTTAGCTATCTACTCTATAATCTTCTATCTATCCATCGCCATTGGTCAAGCACTGCTGAACATAGATGAGAGCCTTAGGGATTCTCTTTTTGAGATTGGCTCTATATCTGTGCTTGCATCTTTGATTTTTGTAGCGATGACTAGGGTAAAAGAGCCTACACTCACGCCAAATGATAGATATAGCTTTCCAAAACTAATCACAATAGCCCCTCTAGCCCTTATGGGGAGTTTAGTTGGCGGATTTTTGGTTGGTGGATTTTTCTCTATGATGCCAATATACATTACAAATATTTCAGATTCTAAAGAGATGCTCTCTGTTTTTATGAGCTTAGCTATCATTGGTGGGCTTCTCACTCAGTGGCCAGTTGGGTATTTTTCAGATAGATTTGGCAGAAGAAATACTATTTTCTTAGTAGGGGCATATATCGCCATCATCTCTACTCTATTTATCATTTTACCTCAAAATACCACTACGCTCTATATCCTCTCCATGCTACTAGGGGGTGGCATATTTCTTATCTATCCACTAAGCCTTGCAAGGGCAAATGATGTTATTGATGAGTACACAAATGTTATAGAGATAAGTAGATCACTTCTTTTTGCCTATGGCATTGGCTCATTTCTATCGCCTATTATTATTGGTATATCAAGTAGTTTTATAGGCCCTTTGTCTATATTTGGATTTTTTGCTATAGCTTCGGCTTTTATTGCACTATATGCCCTCACAAAAGAGAAAATCCCACCAGAAGAGCTCTCAGTCTATGTAAATGTCCCAAGTACTTATGGTCATGAGATAGCAGATCTTGACCCTAGGCAAGATGAGGAGTGGGTTGAGGAGCATAGAGCAGTATCAAAAGATGAGGAAGAAGCGAGCTTGGATAAAAAATGATATAATTGCTAAGTCCCCACAGATAAATAAAAGCAGGATTTAGAATCATGAGAATCAACAAATTTATTTCACACAATACAAAATACTCTAGGCGAGAAGCTGATGAGCTCATAAAAGCTAGTAGAGTTAAGATTGATAACAAAATAGTAGAGGATTTCTCTCTTGAAGTTAGCGAAGATAGCAAAGTATATATAGACAACAAAATCGTAAAAAGACGCGATGGGCTTTTTACTGTTATAGTTTACAACAAACCAAAAGGCGAGCTAGTAACAAAAAAAGATGATAGAGGAAGAAAGACTATATATCATTCACTTCCTCAAAAGTATTCACATTTTATACCTGTAGGCAGACTTGATTTTGCAAGCGAGGGTGTGCTTCTTCTAAGCGACCATCCAGAGATAGCCTCATCTCTTATGGAGAGTGATTTGGAGCGAATCTACAACATAAAAGTGAAAGGCATACTTGGCAAAAAAGTCTTTGATGCTATGGAAGAGGGGATGAGGATAGATGATTCTAAAGCTGGTGCTCATGAGAGATCACAAATCTTCTCTATGGATTTCAAGCCTTTTGCTGGATACAAGTTACTAAATCAAAACGCATCGTTTACAAAAATAAGGGTTGCTATCACAGAGGGTAAAAATAGAGAACTAAGAAGATTCTTTGCATATTTTGGAAATGATGTTATGGATTTAAAGAGAGTTAGCTTTGGAGGAGTGGAGCTAAACAATCTACCAAGCGGAAAGTTTAGATTTTTGGAAAGAAGTGAGTATAATGGCCTTAAGGCATTTATGAGAGAAATCAAAATAGGAGTAGAAAATGAAAGCAGTAAGTCTTAGTTTAGGGATTGTATTTTTAACACTCTTTTTTACAGGGTGTTCAGATAAGCTTTACACTCAAAGCTCAGTTGGGCAAATAGAAAATCTTCATAGAGCTGAGGTTATAGCAGTTAGAGATGTTGAGATAAAAGATGATGGTAGTGGCATGGTGATTGGAGGTGTAGGTGGGGGAGCACTAGGCTCTCTATTTGGTGGCACAACACAAGATAAACAAATCGCTACCGTAGTAGGTGCAATAGCTGGGGCGGCACTAGGTTCACAAGTCAACAAAAATGCGGGTCAAGAGCTTCTTTTGAGATTAGCAAATGGAAGTGAGATAGTTACACTTCACAAAATAAGCAAAAACACACCCTACTCTTTTAGAGAGGGAGATAGAGTCAAAGTATATATGACCGGTGGAAAAATAAGCAGAATCTATCTAGATAGGTAGATTTTTGCCTTCCATCATTTTCCACCTAGTAGAGCTATAAAAAATGTCATGACAACAAAAAGAAAAGCAGCTATATAGGCTAATCTTTTGTCATCCATAAACTAGCTCCCCTGAGATGGATAGTATCCTCTTACAAGCCTCCTCTAGCTCTTTTTGTTTTTTTGAGAAACAAAACCTTGCTAGATTTATTCCTTTGCTATTGTGATAAAAAGCTCTAGCAGGAACCGCAGCGATTGAGGTTTTGTCCAAAAAATTTATCACCTTCTCTCTATCATCAGCTCCTCTTATCTTTGAGATATCAGCCAACACATAATAAGAGCCCTTCACATATTCAGCTGGCAATCCTGCTTGATTTAGTGTTTTTACAAAAAGATCCCTCTTCTTTTGATGCTCTCTAGCAACCCCTCTATAAAAGCTCTTTTCAAGACTCCTAAGTCCATTTAGCACGCCCTCTTGTAGTGGAGCTGGTGGACAAACATAGATGAGATCATTTATCGCTGAGGCACTATCTATTATCTCTTTTTGGCTTATGGCATATCCTATCCTCCAGCCTGTAATAGAGAATATTTTAGAAAAGCCACTAATCACAACTCCTCTGCTTTTTAGAGAATCTATACTCAAAGCAGAAGTAAACTCCAAGCCATCATAAACAAAATGCTCATACATCTCATCACTAAAAAGCACAAGATCATTTTGCTCTACTATCTCTCCTAAAGCCACTAGCTCATCTCTTGTATAGACTTTTCCACTAGGATTTGAAGGGTTACAAATCAAAATAGCTTTTGTTTTTGGACCAATCTGAGTTTTGAGGTAATCAAAATCTATCCCATAATCTGGCGGAAGAGTTTTGAGATATTTTAACTTGCACCCTATACTTTTGAGAGTTGCGACATGATAACCATAATATGGCTCAAACAAAATAACCTCATCACCCTCATCCAAAAGGCTCATAGCCAAACTCAAAAAAGCTCCAGTTGCTCCAAGACTTACCAATACATTCTCAGCCCCTACCCCTTGATCATAAAAGCTATTTTGCTTCTTTGCAATCGCCTCTCGCAAATAGTAATTTCCAAAAGTAGGAGTATAGAAATTTTTACCACTCTCCATAGCCTCTTTTGCCCCAAGAATCACTGGCTTTGGAGTATCTAAATCACAAAGCCCTTGTGCCATATTTATTCCATTTTTTTGACGACAAAGAATAGACATAGCCCTAATCTCTGATTGTTCAATCTCCCCTACTCTTTTACTAGGCCTCATCGTAGCTCCTCGTATAATAAATTCAGTAACGACCACTACCCAAAAATTTAAGATTTTGGGATTTTAACCGTTACATTAAGATTGAAGTGACTTGGGCTTCAAATCTTTTACAACTCACAGTTTATGACTTTAGATAAAACAACACTTTTCTCCTTGTGGCGATAGAAGGATTCAATATCTTTTCTATCATAAAGACCACATCATTTAAGCCTGTTGCCATCTTTAGTTGTTGATCACATATTAAAAGCGGTGGAGGTAGCTCTCTTAGCACCTACTACACATAGATTGACGAGGCTGTGAGACCAGAGTTACTCTCTGGGCAACCAAAGACTATTTTAACGCGAGGTGCAGAATGTATTATGTAGGAATTGATGTTGCTAAGAACTTCCATGTGATTACCATCATTGATGAGGATGAGAAAAAGGTTATGGCTAAACCACTTAGAGTAGATAACTCTTATGATGGTTTTACAAAGCTTCTTGAAAGACTAGATGCCCTCTCTCTAGAAAGAGATAATTTCCTTTTAGGTTTAGAAGCAACTGGAATTTATGGAGAGAATCTTTGGGAGTTTTTGAACTCTTCTGGATATGATGTTAAACTCTTAAATCCATTTCAGACAACAAGATATAGAGAGCAGCATACAATGAAGAGAGTTAAAAACGACAATATAGATTCCTGGATTATTGCTCTTTTTTTAAAAGATGGCAAGTTTAGCTCAGGGTTTGT
>JAABSR010000001.1 GCA_011390245.1 Campylobacterales bacterium | reverse complement strand
ATGGGATTGTGGTTTACAAGGCAGATATTTTGCATGAGATCATTGCAAATTATGAGGGCTTTGGAGGTGCTGGAGAATCTATGCTAGGACATATAGTTGAGAATAGGTTTAACCCACTCTACATCCTAAGAGATGATAAAAAGATAGAGATAGAGCTAGATAAAGAGAGTTGGGATGGGTTGCTATTTGAGAATCTACTGATTGAGCAAAAAAGAGATGAGGGTAAATTTCTCTTGAAGGCTAGAGAGATAGATAATACCAACCTTGTTTTGTTGGTGAGTATAGATAAAGGTGAGTTCTATCACATAGCAGACAACCACTACTCAAGACTTCTTTTAGTAGCTTTTCTTTTTCTACTTTTTGGTCTTTTGGCAATTAGGTATCTATCTTCAAAATCGCTTGAAAAAATCAGAAGTGAGATAAGGCTTAGAATGAAGTTTCAAAATGAGCTAGAGGGTTACAAAAATGAGCTAGAGATAAAGGTAAAAGAGGAGGTAGAGAAGAGAAGGCAAAATGAGCAACTTCTTATGGAGCAGAGCAAAATGGCTGCTGTTGGAGAGATGATAGGCTTTATAACACATCAGTGGAGACAACCAATCACAGCTCTTAGTATGCTAGCTGATGTACATAGAGATAATTTTGAGGAGGGGAAACTAAATAAGAATACTATAGATAGCTACTGCGATAGTGTACATGCTCAACTTACCTATCTAAATCAGACTATTAGTGACTTTAGAGAGTTTTTTAAACCTTCAAGAACCAAAATTAAATTTTCTTTATTGGAATCTTTAAAAGATGTTAGAAGACTGATAGAGCCAAAAACAAAAGTCATGTATGTCAATATAGAGATAGTGTGTGAAAAAGATATATCAATTTCTGGTTTTCCAAATGAGTTCAAACAGGTTATCTTGAATCTTATCAACAATGGCATAGATGCTATAAATAAAAAAAGAGAGATAGAATCCAAAAAGAACTATGAGTATGAGGGAAAAATAGTAATCTTATGCTTCAAAAGAGAAGAGGGTGTTGTAATACTTTTAAGCGATAATGGTACTGGTATAGATGAAGAGATAATTCCAAAACTATTTTGTGCTCACTTTAGTACAAAAGGTAAAGATGGCAGTGGTATTGGGCTATATATGTCAAAACTGATTTTAAAAGAGACGCTAGAAGCTAAAATAGAAGCCCAAAATAGTAGTGATGGCGGTGCTGAATTTGTAATAACCATACCTTGTAAATCAAGCTAAACCTCCTATTTAGTAGATTTTTTATAAAATCCATAGATTATTTTATGAAGATTGGAGTGAAATAATGGCTCAAAAGAGGGTAGTTTTGTTTACTTCTCCAGGATGTAGCTGGTGTGGTGTGGCAAAATCTCATTTCAAAAAGAACAAAGTAAGATTTAGAGAGATTGATATAAGCAGAGATACTCAAGCGGCAAAAGATTGTCAAAAGCATGGATGTAGGGGCGTGCCTGTAGTTCTTGTAGGTTCTGAGTGGATTTGTGGATTTGATAAAAATAGAATAGATAGAGCTCTTAAGAGCTAGAGGATTTAAAAAGGATAAAAATGTTGAGTTTTTCAGATCTACTTTTGAAGCTACAAGAGTTTTGGAAAAGAGAGGGTTGTTTGATAATCCAGCCTTATGATATTCCCTCAGGTGCAGGTACTTTTCATCCAGCTACACTTCTTAGAAGTCTTGATTCTAAGCCATGGAGTGTGGCTTATGTGGCACCATCTAGAAGACCTACAGATGGCAGGTATGGTGAAAATCCAAATAGACTTGGTAGCTACTATCAGTTTCAAGTTATCATAAAACCTTCGCCCGCAAATATTCAAGAGCTATATCTAAAGAGCTTGGAGTTTTTAGGGTTGAATATTTCAGAACATGATATTCGCTTTGTAGAGGATAACTGGGAATCCCCAACTCTTGGAGCGTGGGGACTTGGCTGGGAGGTGTGGCTTGATGGTATGGAGGTCACACAGTTTACATATTTTCAACAAGTAGGCGGTATCTCTTGTGATCCTGTAGCAGTTGAGATAACCTATGGGACTGAGAGATTGGCTATGTATCTTCAAGGTGTTGATAATATTTTAGACATCTCATGGAGTGAAGATGCCAAATATAGTGATGTTCATTTAGAAAGTGAGTATGAGTTTAGTAAGTATAATTTTGAGGTTGCGGATGTTGAAATGCTCTTTAGATGGTTTGAAGATGCTCAAAATGAGGCAAAAAGATCATTAGAAGCAAAAATCCCTCTACCAGCGTATGACTATACGATTTTAGCTAGCCACTTTTTTAATACTCTAGATGCAAGAAAGGCTATCTCAACTACTGAGAGACAAAACTATATACTAAAAATACGAGAGCTTAGTAAGGGTTGTGCTACACTTTATAAAGAGCAAGAGGAAGAGAGGGAAGAGAGAAAGAAGAGATTGTGTATTTAGGTGAAATATATAAGATTTTAGATGAGATCTCACCTTTTGAACTACAAGAGAGCTGGGATAATAGTGGAATTTTAGTTGGAGATAAGAGAAGAGATATAAAAAAGATATATCTCTCACTAGAGGTTGAGATGGAGCTTTTAGAGAGGGTAGAAGAGGGCTCACTTATAATAACTCACCATCCTCTCCTCTTTAAACCACTAAGTAGAATCTGTTATGAAGAGTATCCTAGTAATATTTTAGAGAAGATGATTAAAAAAGATATCTCCCTAATCTCAATGCATACAAATTTTGATAAAACTCACTTAAACTTATATGTGCTAAATCAGATTCTAGGATTTAAAGAGAGTAGTTTTGAGGATTTTATGGTTACATTTAATCCCAACTCTAGCTTTGAAGAGCTTATAGAGTTAGTAACAAAAAAGCTTGACCTTAAAAGCCCAAATATAGTTGATAGTGGCAAAAAAGAGATAAGAAAATGCTCTCTAATAACTGGAAGTGGAGCCTCATTTTTGCCAAAAATAGAGAGTGATTGTTTGCTAAGTGGTGACATAAAATATCATGATGCAATGATTGCAAAATCTTTGGGAATAAATATGATAGATATTGGACATTTTGAGAGTGAGCGTTTTTTTGGTGAAGCTCTGCATAGTGTGATAGGGGGCAGATTGAAAAATTTAGACCTTTTGGTTATAATTGCAGACTCGTTTAATCCGTTTTGTAAAAGATAAAATCTGCATACAAGAAGTACTTAAAAATTTAGGAGAATTAATTTATGAATATACACCTTGAACATCTTGTCAAACTCTCAAATATAAATAAAGAGATAGATTCTTTTGAACCTAGAATAGAGAAGGTAAAATCTGAGATAAATATTATATTAAACAAAAAAGAGGAGCTATCAAAAAATAGCATGGAGATAGAAGATGGGATAAAAAATGCCCAGCTTGACATCCAAAAAAATGAACTTCATCTAGAAGGGCTCTCAAGCAAACTAGAAGATATATCAAAAAAACATAAAGTGATAAAAACAGAAAAGGAGCTAAAAGCTCTCAATCTAGAAGAGGATATTGCAAAAGAGCAGATAACTCATGCAAATGAGGAGATAGAGAAGCTTGATAGACTAAAAGAGAATAGAGCAGAAGAGCTAAAAGAGATAGCAAAAGAGATAGCAAAACTTGATGAAGATATCAAAAAGATAGAAGATAGTGTAAATGATGAGCTAAAAACTATAGAAAATGAGAGAAAAAGTGTTTTTGATAGGAAAGAGAAACTAATTTC
Organism: Campylobacterales bacterium; assembly: GCA_011390245.1. Lineage (GTDB taxonomy): Bacteria > Campylobacterota > Campylobacteria > Campylobacterales > JAABSR01 > JAABSR01. The sequence goes on along the minus strand of JAABSR010000001.1, from coordinate 60,024 downwards.
TACAATGGATCAAAAGATTATAATGTATTATGAGAAGATTAGAAGATGGGCAGAAAATACAACTGTTGTTCCTCTAAGGTTGGTAGCAAGTGGCAATAACTTTATAGCTGCTTGTGGTGGATGTTTTTTGAAGCTAAACAATAAAACTTTTGATGCCATAAAAAAAGGTGATGAGATTATTACTTGTCCTCATTGCGGGAGAATACTCTATTATGATCCTCCAAAAGAAGAGAGCTAGAGGCACCTCTCTTGCACCTCTTTAGTGCTATATATTTCCTCCTCTCTTTTTTACTATATATTATTGCAATCCCTTTGCTTCTTTTTTTGATGAGCAAAAAGAAGTATAAAAGATCAATTCCTGCAAGATTTTTTTGCTATAAAAATGGAGCTTTCAAGAGAGATGGAATCTGGTTTCATGCCTGCTCTTTGGGAGAGGTAAAATCTTTGAAGCCATTAATTGAGATGATAGAAGATGAAGTGATAAATATCTCTACTATTACAGATACTGGCATGGAAGAGGCAAAAACCATAGAGAGAGCAGATCGTAGGTTTTTGCCTTTTGAGATATTTTTGCCTTTTTGGATTGGAAGAGATAGAACTGTTGTGGTCATGGAAGCAGAGTTGTGGTTTATGCTTTTTTTTATCGCCAAAAAGAGAGGCTCTAAGACGATATTGTTAAATGGTCGAATCTCAAATAGATCTTTTCATAACTATCTTAGATTTAAGTTTTTTTACAAAATGGTATTTGCTAATATAGATATAGTTTATGCTCAAAGTCAAAAAGATAGAAGTAGATATCTAGAGTTAGGTGCAAAAACAGTAGAGGTGCTTGGTAATATCAAAGCCCTTGCAACTCCTAAGGTGACAAAAGAGTATAAAAAACCAAAAGAGTTGTTAATAGTTGGAGCAAGCACACATGTGGGTGAAGAGATTATAATTTTAGAGGCTTTTAGAGAGCTTGAAAATGCAAAGCTAGTTTTGGCTCCTAGACATCCAGAGAGATTTGACATGGTCGAAAATGAGATAGCAATGTTTTGTACAGAGTATGGCCTAAGCTACTCTAAAATATCAACCAAAGAGGAGCTAGATTCTGATATTGTGCTTTTAGATAGGTTAGGCGAACTTGTAAATTTCTATGCTATTGCTGATATTGTAGTGCTTGGTGGCTCTTTTGTGGATGCTGGTGGTCACAATCCGATAGAACCTGCGCACTTTAATGCTAAAATAATAAGTGGTGTAAATATTTTCAATCAGTTTACACTTTTTGAGATGATAGAAAATTATATACTAGTAGAAGAGGATAGACTAGCAAGTGTGCTTAAAAACCACTCTGAGCTAGAGAGATGTTATATAAAAAAAGAGAATAGATTTGATAGATTAAAAGAGGAACTAATAGGTGGAAAAAGCATATAAACTTCTTGCAAGACAAGAGGGTATTTCAAATAACATAGCAAAAGATTTAATAGATAGGGGGCTTGTCTATCTCAAAGGCAGCAAACTAAAAATTGCAAGGGCAGAAGTCAAAGAGGATAGCAAGTTTAGCGTCAAAAAGGTAGAGAAGCCAAAAGTGATATTTGAAGATGAGTTTATAATAGCAGTAGATAAACCAGCATTTATAAATTCAGAAGAGCTAGAAAAGCTAAAAGAGTGCAAAGAATCAAAACTTCTTCATAGGCTTGATAGAGAGACAAGTGGAGTGATTTTGTTTGTCAAAAATGATGAGTTTAGAGAGAAGTGTATTAATGAGTTTAGAAACAATAATGTCTATAAAGAGTATGTAGCATGGGTTGAGGGCTTGGTGAGTGAAAAGATTATTATAGACAAACCTCTACTTATCTCTAAAGATTCTAAGGCAAAAGTAAAAGTTGGTTTTGAGGGAGTTAGTGCACATACTGAGATAGAGCCTCTTTTTGTATTTGGGAAGTTTACTAAGTTAAAAGTTGTCATAAAAACTGGCAGAACACATCAGATAAGAGCACATCTAAGCCATATAGATCACCCAATAGTTGGAGATGAGATATATGGTGGCAAAAAAGGAGCAAGAGTTATGCTTCATGCAAAAAAAATAGAACTACTAGGGTATAGCTTTAGCTCAAAAGAGCCAAAAGAGTTTGACTTTGAGTAGAATCTATTAAAAGAGTGAAACATTTTTGTAAGATTTAAGTAGATATATATTTTTTTTGGGATAATCTACCCTTCATAGTATTAAAAAATCTCAAAAGGATTTGGAATTGAAGTCATTTAAAGCTAAAGCACTTGTAACCCTACTAGCTTTTTTCACAATAGGTACAATTGGGCTATATGTCTTTTTGTCGTACGATTATGAGAAAAAAGCAGAGATAAGTACAGATAAATCACTTTTTATGCTTAGTAACTCCGTATTTCAGACATTGAAACTATCTATGAATTTTGGTGATGGTGCTGTTGTTGATAAAGTAATAAAAGATGCTAAAGAGATAGAGGGTGTTTATGATGTCAAGGTTTTTAGATCAGATAAGGTTATAGAGTTTTATGGTAAACCTGAGAAGTCTTCAAATGACCCTGATGTGTTAAATATCTATAAATCAAAAGAGCAGAATCTTTTTGAGGTTACTGAGCCAATACATGCTATGAAGCTTTTAAAGCCTCTTGTTGCAGATGATACATGTATTGCTTGTCATGGGAATGCAAATCCTGGAGATGTTTTGGGTGTTATGGAGCTTATGCTCTCTCTTGAAGAGAGTGATAGCGATATAGCAGATTCTAAGTTTAAAATTCTTGTTACTATGATAGTTGCTGTTATTATAGCTCTTTTTGGTCTTATGATTTTCTTCAACAAAGAGCTTATAAAACCGCTTGATAGGCTTACTAACATGGCTGAGGATTTGGCAAAAGGTGAGGGTGACCTTACAAAGAGAATAGATGTAAAAAGAGATGATGAGGTAGGGATAGCCTCTACATTTATAAATCAGTTTATAGATAGGATTCATGCTACTGTAAATGTCGCCAAGGATGCCTCTAGAGAGAATAAAAAAATTAGTATTGAGCTAAAAGAGACTTCAGTTATCCTAGCAAAAAATGCAAATGAGCAGTCGCGTTTTGTAGAAGATATAGATATATTGACAAAAGATATAGGTAAAAATCTTGATATAACAGAAGAGTATGCAGTATCTACTACAGAGGATCTTGATAGTACAAGAGATACTCTAGAGCTTTTTGTTGGAAATCTTTCTGAGGTTGTAGAGCTAATTATTGAGGATTCATCAAAACAAAGAGATCTAGTTCATAAGATGCACTCACTAACTGATCAGGCAAATCAGATAAAAGAGGTTTTGACTATTATCGCAGATATCGCGGATCAGACAAACCTACTAGCCCTAAATGCTGCAATAGAAGCAGCAAGAGCTGGAGAGCATGGGAGAGGGTTTGCTGTAGTTAGTGATGAGGTTAGAAAGCTGGCTGAGCGAACACAAAAAAGTCTAACTGAGATAAATGCCACTACTAACATAATCACTCAAAGCATTGAGGATGTAAGTGATGAGATAAAAAAAGCATCAGATGATATACTTGATGTTAGTAATAAAGCAAATGCGTTGATTGATGATGCAAATGAGACAAGAAGCAAACTTGATAGCACGGTAAATACATCTTCTTCGGTAGTGAGTAAAACAACACTTATTGCCACAAAAACAAAATCTCTCATAGAGATGATGCAAAAGATTGTAAAACTTTCTGATGATACTAAAAATGCTGGTTCAAAAATAGAGGATATTGCCTCTACAATCTCTCAAAAAACTGATGAACTCAACAAAGAGCTAGAGAGCTTTAAGTCTTAAATATTTGAGTGAGAGTTGATAGAGATAGTTGAAAGTGATGAGGGTCTTATTATAAAAGATAGATTCTCAACACTGGAGGACTATTTACGATTTAGAGAGGCAGTTGGGGAGAATCTTGAAGCTGGGGCTAAAAGTTTAAATGTCATATTTATGGATGCCCAAGTCTTAAGCTCTTCTGTTTTTGGGTTGCTTTTGAAGATAAAGAACATAGATGGTGTTGATGTCTCTATCTCTGTTTCTCAGAGAAATCTTTACAAGCAGATAGAGTATTTGGATCTTTTAGAATTTTTTAGTGTAGAGAGGTATAGGGCGTAATTTGGAAACATGGAACTATATATATAACCACTTTGATCCAGTAGCTTTTAGTATATTTGGCTTCTCAATACACTGGTATGGGATAATGTATGTTTTAGCCCTTCTCTCTGCACTGTTTGCTGGTAAATGGTTCGTAAAAAGGGATAAACTACCAATAAGTAATGATGAACTTGATTCATATTTTATCTGGGTTGAAGTTGGTGTTATCTTAGGTGCAAGAATTGGATATATACTTTTTTATGATCCAAACACTACATATTATCTACTCAATCCTTGGCAGATTTTTAATCCATTTCAAAATGGTGAGTTTATAGGAATAAGAGGTATGAGCTATCATGGAGCCTTGATTGGCTTTCTTGTAGCTTCACTCATTTTTGCAAAAAGAAACAAAATATCATTTTGGTTTTTGATGGATTTAGTAGGACTTGCAGTGCCTTTAGGTTATATCTTTGGGCGAATTGGAAACTTTCTCAATCAAGAGCTAGTAGGCAGGGCAACAGAAATGCCATGGGGAATACATGTAGCAGGGATATTAAGGCATCCTTCTCAGTTGTATGAGGCATTTTTAGAGGGTGTGCTTGTGTTTGCTTTCCTCTTTTGGTATAGAAGTAGGGCAAAATTTGTAGGAGAGATTGCACTACTTTATGGGATACTTTATGGCGTTACAAGATTTATCGCGGAATTTTGGAGAGCTCCAGATTCTCACATAGGTTTTGTATTTTTTGATATGCTAACAATGGGGCAAGTTATGTCAGCATTTATGGTTGCAGTATGTCTAGCTATATATCCATATCTAAAACAAAGAGGGCTTAAAGCCACTCCAAGATAGTCTCTTTGATCTCCTCTTTGTTGATGATATCTTTATGAACTACCTCTTTCTCAAAGAGACTTGATACAACCTCTGGTATATCTACCTCTGCTTTTTTTGATATGCACTCTAGAGCCTCTTTGTCATCTTTGCTGCTCTTTAAAAAGAGGGCACTGTGTACTGTAGGGGCAAATTTTGTCCACTCAGCTGTAGAGTAGGCTATGCATTTGAGGTTTTTCTCTTTTAGATTCTCGTATGCTTTTATGCAAGTTGCCGTATGAGGATCTAGAAGATAGCCATCTTTGAAGAGTTCACCTATTTTTTTCTTTCCATACTCATCATCACTATGTATAGCACTAAACTCTTTTTGGAGAGATTCTAGTTCACTAGAAGTTAGCTCGTACTCTCTGTTGTTACTTAATTCAACAAGTAGCTCTTTTGTCCTTTCACTTCCAAAAAGATCATGAAGTACCCTTTCGATATTTGAGCTAATGAGTATATCCATAGCAGGAGAGGCAGTCTTTTTTAGTTTTCTATTTTTTAGAGTATATTTTCCACTATTTATAAAATCACTCAAAACACTGTTTTCATTTGAAGCAATAAATATCTTCTCTATTGGTAAGCCCATCTTTTTGGCGTAGTATCCACCAAGAGCGTTTCCAAAGTTTCCACTTGGCACAATAGAGTAGATTTTCTCATTTGGTTCTACCTCTTTGTCTTTTAGAAGTTTTAGATATGAGTAGAAGTGGTAGATAATCTGAAATATTATCCTTCCAAAGTTTACAGAGTTTGCAGCAGAGAGATTAATCTCCATTTTTTCCAAAGAATCTATAAAATCTCTATCAGCAAGTAGTGCCTTTAGTGCGTTTTGAGCATCATCAAAATCGCCTCTTATACCTATAACTTTTAGGTTTTTTGAGGATTCACAAACCATCTGCAATCTCTGAACATCACTTGTCCCACCCTCTGGATATAGACATACAACCTTTACACGCTCTTTCTGCGCAAAACTCTCCAAAGTAGCAGGACCAGTATCGCCACTAGTTGCGGCCATGATAAGATAGTTTTTTTGCCTCTTTTTTGCTAAGTCTGAAAGGATATGCCCAAAAGGCTGCAATGCCATATCTTTAAAAGCTCTAGTTGGACCATGATAGAGTTCACAAACAAAAAGATCATTTTTTACCTTTTTTAGAGGTGCTGGATTGCTACTATCATCAAAATTTCTATAGAGTTTTAGTGCATCTTTTAGGACATCTTCATCTATATCTATCTCAAATTTTTTCAATATATCTAGTGCTAGCTCTTCATAGCTACTATCTATATGTTTTGAGATAAAACTAGAATCTATTAAAGGAATAGATTTTGGTACATACAAACCGCCAAAACTTGCACTTGGATTTAAAATAGCGTATGAAAACTCCACCTCTTTTGGCTTAGAGCCATCATTTCCCCTAGTCTCAATAAACAACATAGACTACCCTTAAAATTTTTTTGCTATTTTAGCGACAATTGGTTGATTATACTATTTATCTAGATGGAGCTAGATAGGGAGTCCTATCTTTTTAGCCCATTTACAGTTTGTAGCATCGCATCTGAAGTTTGTATCGCTTTGGAGTTTGCCTCATAAGCTCTCTGACCAGTTATAAGATCTGTCATCTCTTCTACAAGCTGGACATTACTCATCTCAACAAAACCTTGTCTAACCTGTCCTAGTCCATTTAGACCAGGGACTCCTACTACAGGATCACCTGAAGCGGTTGTGTTTATGTAGAGATTATCACCCAAAGAGTGCAGACCAGCTGGATTTATAAAGTTTGCTATATCTATTTGACCTATTTGATTTAGCTCTGTTTGTCCACCTTGCAATACTGAGACTGTTCCATCAGTACCCACTGCAATCTGAGTAGCATCCTCTGGGATTACAATTTCAGGTAGTAGCGGATAGCCATCACTGTTTACCATCTGCCCATTGTTGTCTAGTTTAAATGAGCCATTTCTTGTATATCCAGTCGTTCCATCAGGTAGCTGAATCTGAAAAAATCCATTTCCAGTGATAGAGAGATCAAGATTATTTCCAGTCTCTTTGAAGTTACCTTGAGAAAACATCTTAGTAACCGCAGTAGGACGAACACCAAGACCTACTTCAATACCAGTAGGCGAGATAGTATTTGCACTTGTAGCAGTTCCAGCATATTCAGCCACTTGGTAAAAAAGATCTGCAAATTCAGCCCTCTGTTTTTTATATCCTATAGTGTTTACATTTGCTATGTTGTTTGATGTTGTATCTATCTGTAGTTGCATACCAACCATACCAGTAGCAGCAGTATATAATGATCTCATCATGGCTTAATCCTTTATGCCTTAATATTTGCTAGTTTTGTTATTGCATCACTATTTAGGTCATCCATGTGTGATTTCATGACCTTTGAGTACATATCAACTAGTCTGTTTGTCTCAATAAGTGCACTCATCTCTAAAACAGGGTTTACATTGCTCTTCTCAATAAAACCTTGAACTAGTGCACCACTTCCCTCTAGAATCCTTCTATCTTCACCCTCTCTTAGCTCTTTGTAGAGATTTCCACCCTCTTTTTTTATATATTTTTGGTTTTCAAACTCAAAAATCCCAATACTTCCAGCCAATACTTCATCTATGTAGTAGTTTCCATCTTTATCAAATGTGACTTTTTGATCACTTGAAAAATCTATATATCCAGATTCTTGAAAGTACTCTTTTGGCAACACGGGAAATCCCTCTTTTGTCACAAGTCTGCCATTGTTGTTCAGTGAAAACTCGCCACTTCTTGTATATCTAACACCCTCTGGCGTCTCTACAGCAAAGTATGCATTCTCTCTTTGCATGGCAAAATCAAGATCATTTCCGCTTCTTAGCATGTGCCCTAAAGATCTATCAGTGTATTGTTCTACAATTTGAGGCACTCTATCCATAGAGCGATTTAAGAACTTTGCCGCATCTTTTGTGTGATTTCTTAGAGGTAGGTCATCTCTTTGCTCTTTGTAGAGTCTTAGAAAGTCTCCAATAACTACATCATCCCTTTTAAAGCCTGCAGTGTTTGAGTTTGCTAGGTTGTTGGATATAGCATCAAGACGGTTAAACTGAGTAACCATACCGCCAGTAGCGGCGTAAAACCCACTCTGCATTTATAAACTCCTTTTTATAGCTCTTACACTTTAAAAAGCAAAAAGGATTCCAACACAAGGAGAAGGACTATTTTAGACCATATCCTAAATCAACAGAGGTAAATATAAGATCAGAGATCATCTTCTTTCTAAGACGACAAACTATACTTCTAACAAGTCCAGAATCAAAGGATTTATCTCTCCCCCAAATATTATCAAATATCATATCAGCACTTACAACAATACCTCTGTTTTTTATCAATATCTCTAGTAGTTTCTTTTCATGTTTTGAGAGTTTTATTGGTTTGTCGTTGTGTGTGAGGATTTTTGTGTCAAGATAGTAGTTTAGCTCGCTTGAAAGCTTCACAAGTGGCGTATTTCTACCACAAAATCTTTTGATTCTCTCTTCAAGCTCTTTTGCCTCAAAAGGTCTTTTTATATGGTCGCTACATCCTAAATCATAAGCATCTTTAAGTTTTTTTATCTCTTTTGGAGTGCTTATTATGATTATCGGAGATTTTTTATTCAGCTCCCTTACATCTTTTATGAAGTTTAGTGCTTCAGAGACACTAGTTTTGAGATCTATTAGATAGACATCATACTCTATGCTGATAGATTTATTAGCCTCTTTAATGTCATAAAATTGACTTACCCTGTAGTTTCTCAACTCAAAATATATTTTGAGGGCATTATTTATATCTTTTTCTGCCTCCACAAGAAAAATATCCATCTACCAATCCTCTTTAAATTTTCAGCTAAATGATTATATAATAAAAGTTCTAAAATAATGAATAGAGGTTTTTTATTGGAAGATACACTATCATCTCTTGCCACTTATGGCTATATTTTTATATTTTTTTACTCTCTTGGTGGAGGTTTTGTTGCATTAGCTGGTGCTGGAGTTTTAGCAAGTAGTGGTAAGCTCGATTTAGGTATTGCAATACCTATAGCTATTGTCTCAAATTTTTTGGGAGATATGTTGCTTTTCTACTTTGCAAGATACAATAAAAAAGATATCATGAGATACATCAAAAAACATAGACGAAAACTAGCACTTTCTCATCTTCTAATGAAAAGACAAGGCTCAAAAATTATTTTAATTCAAAAATTTATTTATGGCCTAAAGACACTTATCCCAGTTGCGATAGGTTTCACAAAATATCCACTACTTAAATTTACAATAATAAACTTTTTCTCAGCAATTGTTTGGGCACTAGTTGTAGGCTTTGGAAGTTATTTTGCAGGAGAGTTTTTTATGAGTGCTTTTGATTTTGCAAAAGATAATCCATATATCATGCCTATAATCGCTATTACTATCATATCTCTAGCTTGGTTTTATCTAGAGAGGATTACTTCAAAAAAGATATCTAAGGTTTAGAGACCATATAGCCTATACCCCTGCAGTTTTTTATAAAATCCTCTCGCAGGGACTTTTTGAGTCGGTTTATTTCAGCTCTAATTGTTGCATTATCTATAGGTTCACTATCCCAGACTATCTCCCTTAGCCTCTCAAAATCTACAACTATTCCAATATTTTTGGACAAAAGATCAATAATCTGTACCTGCTTTTTTGTGATTATCTCACAACTATCACCCCAGTATAGTGTCTTTGTCTTTGTGTCGTAGGCGTAGTTTTTTGTTAGTTTTATAGTCTCTTGCTCTTTTATGCTAGAAAATGCTCTCTCTATTCTTAATACAAGCTCTTTGAGGTGAAATGGTTTTTTTAGATAATCAAGGCAACCTAAAGAGAATCCTTTGGTAATATCCTCTATGCCAGTTAGAGCACTTATGAAGATAACAGGAGTTTTTATGTCCATCTTTTTTATGGAATTAAGCACAGTAAAACCATCAACCTTTGGAGTGTTGATATCTAAAAGCAAAAGATCATATCTGCCCTTTATTATCTTCTCTTTCGCATCAAAACCATCACTTGAGCTCTCCACCTCATATCCCATCTCTTCAAGATACTCAACAATAGAAATTCTCAACATATTTTCATCTTCAAGTAGAAATATTCTCAATATAGACTCCAAAAACCTCTAAACAGTATAAACTTATTTGTCTATTATATTAGATTATTGTGCTAAATTGCAAGTTAAGTCTTAAAATATACTTAATTTATCAAAAGCATTTTTAGATATTACCTCAATTTTTATCAACTTACCCTACAATTTTCCTAAATTTTTTCTTTAGGAGTTTATATGTTATTAGGTAGAGTTGTTTGCATATTGGCTATAACTTTTTCAACTATTTTTGGTGCAGAGGTGTTTGATATGCCAGAGATAAAGAATAGGATAAAACCAGAGGTTTCTTCAAACACAGTATTTTCGTTTTATGAATCTATAAAGGATTCCAAAGAAGCGGTAGTAAATATATCAACCCAAAAGAGAATAAAAAGCTCTCATGGGAATCTAGAAGGTATGAATCCACTTTTTCAAAATAATCCACTCTTTAAAGAGTTTTTTGGAGATATGTTTGGAAATATAGTGCCAAGAGATAGAGTTGAGAGATCGCTTGGTTCAGGCGTGATTATCAGTAAAGATGGATATATTATTACAAATAATCATGTTATTGATGGGGCGGATGTGATAATAGTAAATCTTCCAAATAGCTCAAAAGAGTACAAGGCAGAACTAATAGGCAAGGATCCAAAAAGTGATCTAGCGGTTATCAAAATAGATGCTAAGAATCTAAACATAATAAGATTTGCAAACTCAAATGAGCTAAAAGTTGGAGATATTGTTTTTGCTATAGGCAATCCTTTTGGAGTTGGTGAGAGTGTAACTCAAGGTATTATTTCAGCTCTAAATAAATCAGGAATTGGGATAAATGATTATGAAAATTTTATCCAAACTGATGCCTCTATAAACCCAGGTAATTCAGGAGGGGCTCTTGTAGATACAAGAGGCGGTCTTGTAGGAATAAATACAGCGATTCTCTCAAAAACAGGCGGCAATCATGGTATTGGATTTGCGATTCCTTCAAATATGGTCAAAAAAATAGCTACAGCTTTAATAGACACTGGAAAAATTGAGAGAGGATTTATGGGTGTTACAATCCAAGATCTAACTGAAGAGCATAAAGAATTTTATGAAAGAGAACAGGGTGCAATGATCACTGCTATTGCGACAGATTCTCCAGCTTCTAAAGCGGGATTGAATATCTGGGATCTTATAGTGAGCGTAGATGGCGAAGCTATAAAAGGTGCGAGCGATTTAAAAAACAAAATAGGAAGCTATGCTCCAAAAAGCAAAATAAAAGTCGGATATATAAGGGATAAAAAGCTACACACTACTACTGTATTTTTAGATACTTTGCAGAGTGAAGCTGGCACTTTTGGTAGTACAGAGTATGGAGTAGATGGACTTTCTTTAAAAAATCTAAATGACATACTAATAGATAGATATAGACTTTCAAGAAATGATGTAGGTGTTTTAGTGGTTGGCGTAGAGCGTGGAAGTAGTGCTGATGAGTTTGGATTTTTGGAGGGTGATTTGATAATTCAGATTGAAAACTATACCATCAAAGATGTAGCTGATTTCAAAAATGCACTAAAAAGTTTGGGTGAAAAAGCAAAAAGGGTGCTGATAAAAAGAAGAGGCGTAAATTTTGTTGTTGTCATAAGATAGAATTGGACTAAGATATGAAGAAAGTATTTATCATAAGTGGAGCAGGCTTAAGTGCAGAATCTGGGCTAAGGACATTTAGAGATAGTGATGGATTATGGGAAGAGCATGATGTGATGGAGGTCTGCTCAGTTGAGGGTTGGCAAAGAGATAGGGTGAAGGTGAGTGGATTTTATAATCTTAGAAGAGAACAGCTAAAAAGTGCAGAGCCAAATGAAGCACATTTTGCCCTAGCAAGAATAGAGAAAAAATATAGAGGAAGAGTATGGAATCTAACTCAAAATGTAGATGATTTGCTTGAGAGGGCAGGATGTCAAGATGTGATACACCTTCATGGAACGCTTAGAGATTTAAGATGTGAGAAGTGCAAAACTATTTGGGATATTTTTTATGGCTCACAAGAGGGTGAGATATGTCCAAAGTGTAGGACTTCAGATGTTAGACATAATGTAGTAATGTTTGGAGAGCCTGCTCCTATGTACAGCTATATCCACAAAGCACTCATAGAATCTGGACTTTTTGTAGCTATAGGAACAAGCGGAGCAGTGATAGATATAGCAAATCTAGCGGATAAATCAAAGAAGTCTATTTTGCTAAACCCAAAAAGGGAGAGTTATGCATGGGGAGGCTATATTGATGACTACTTTGATCTCTTTATCCAAAAAAATGCAACAGATGGTGCAAAAGAGCTAGAGGAAGAGATTGATAGGTTTATGAGTTGATAAAACCATTTATGTTTTGAACAATTCCATCAATTAGCCTCTCTCTAGATTCTACACTACCCCATGCTATGTGTGGGGTTATGAAGACTCTATCTCTATTTTTTATAAAATTTAGAGGATTATCCTCTTCCATTGGCTCAACACTTAAAACATCAAGTCCTACATACATCTCCTTTTCATCTACTACTTTTGCCAAATCTCCCTCATTTATTATCCCACCTCTGCCTAGATTTAGTAAAATCACTCCATCTTTTAGTTGGCTCAACTTCTCATAATTTAGTAGATTTTTTGTCTTCTCATTTAGTGGTGCATGGATTGATACAATATCTGAAGTCTCTAAAAGTTTTTTTAGTTCCACTCTTTTTAACTCCTCTTTTCGTTCAACCCCACTTGTTGAGTAGTAGCATACTTCAGCTCCAAATGCAGTTGCTACTTTTGCCACCTCTCTTCCAATGCTTCCAAGTCCTATAATACCCCATCTTTTTCCACAAATTTCATGAAAGTTTTTATCCATGTTCGTGAAGATATCACTTTTTGTCCACTCTTTGTTTTTTGTATAGTTATCATAATATTTTAGATGCCCTAAAAGAAAGAAGAGGTGAGAGAAGGTTAGTTGCACTACTGAGGGTGTTGAGTATCCTGCTACATTTTTTACCTCAATTTTTAGCTCTTTTGCTGCATCTAAATCTACATTATTCATCCCAGTTGCCGAGATGCATATTAGCTTTAGATTTTTGCACGCACTCATAATCTCTCTATCAATCACTACTTTGTTTGTGATGACTATTTCAGATTGACCTATATGATCAATTCTTTTATTTGCTGGTGTTGTTTGATAAATATTTAGCTCTCCAAAGTTTTCAAAAACACTAAGATCGCTATCTCCTAAAGTTTTAGCATCTAAAATTGCTATTTTTCTTTTTTTATTTGAAGATTCTTTCACTTTTTTCTCCTATGTTTGATGTTATAATTGTATTTTAACAAAAAGGTAGAAAATGCAGAAGAAGATTCAGACAGTCAAAACGCTACTTGATTCGTTGCCATTTATCAAATCTTTTAGTGGCTCTGTAGTAGTTATCAAATATGGAGGCTCAGCCCAGCTCAATCCAAAACTAAAAGAGTCATTTGCTATTGACATAGTTTTGATGTATATGCTAGGAATCCGTCCAGTCATAGTCCATGGCGGAGGCAATAGAATTACAGAGCTATCGCAACAGCTAAACATCAAAGCTGAATTTATAGATGGACATAGAGTAACTGATAGGGATACTATGAGGGTAGTTGAGATGGTTTTAGCTGGTGAGGTGAATAAAGAGATAGTCTCTTTTTTGAATCATCATGGAGCAAAGTCCATAGGAGTTTGTGGCAAAGATGCAAATTTTATGCAAGCTAGAGCAAAAGATGGTGGCAAATTTGGATATACAGGTGATGTGACAAAGGTTGATCCAGCCATACTTAAAAACATAATAGAAGATGGGTACATACCTGTTATTGCACCAATTGCAAGCTCAGAAGATGCTGGACATCCAGGTTTTAACATAAATGCAGATACAGCAGCTAGCGAGATTGCAATAGCTCTAAAAGCAAAAAAGACTCTATTTTTGACAGACACTCCAGGAGTTTTAGATAGTGATGGAGAGCTTATATCAAGTCTAAATCAAAAAGATGCAGAGATGCTAAAAGTTAGAGGCGTGATAAGCGGAGGAATGATTCCTAAAGTGAATGCATGTCTTAGGACTATAGAAGGCGGTGTGCAGAAGGCTCACATAATAGATGGCAGAATAGAGCACTCTTTATTGCTTGAACTTTTTACAAGCGAGGGTGTTGGTACACAATTTATCAAGGAGGGGAGTTGTGAGTGATAAAAATTGTTGTGAGATTTATAAGTCTAGCTTGCTTCATAGACTTCTAATCTATTGGGAGAGTAGGGATTTGGGTGTAAAAGTAGATAGGCTTATTACGCTCCTTTGTGTTTCAATATTTTTTGATAAGGCGATCTATCCAGAAGAGCTTGATGTAGCAAAAGAGGTTCTAGCAAATGAGATCAAAGACAAAAACAAAACCGAACTGCTCTTTGAAAAAATCAAGCTAAGACTTAGTGAATACATCAAAAATTATGATATCTATCTTCATGATAGAGATTTAGCTTTTGCATACATTAGAGAAGATGTACAGCTTTATAGAATCATGAAAGATGTTTTTGAGGCTGAAGGGGTTATAAGTGATGAGGAGATGTTGGCAGAAAGTGTAGTTAAAAAAGAGTATGACAAAAATTATAAACTAGAAGAGAGCGAAGTTTTTCATACTAAAGAGCGAAGATGGAAATAGCAAATTATCTTATAAATAACTTAATTTAAGGATTACCTAAGATAAATAAGTGTAACATTCCGCTCTTTTTAGAAATAAACACAATAGAGGCGATATATAACATGAAGATGACAAAATCATTTACATCTCAAGAATCAACTAGAGATTGGATTGTGATAGATGCTACTGATAAGATATTTGGTAGGATGATCACAGAAGTAGCAGTGTATCTAAGAGGAAAGCATAAACCCTCATTTACACCAAATGCAGATTGCGGCGATAATGTAATTATCTTAAATGCTTCAAAAGCAAAATTTACTGGTGCAAATAAATTGAGTGATAAACAATATCATAGACACTCTGGATATTTCGGAAGTGTAAAAAGTGAGACTCTGGGTGATCTTTTGGAAAAGAATCCAGAAAAGCTTTATAAGCTTGCAACAAGAGGTATGCTTCCAAAAACGAAACTAGGAAGAGCGATGCTTAAAAAACTGAAAGTATATAGTGGAAGTGAACATCCACATACAGCACAGATAAACAAGAAGGATAGTTAATTATGGCTAAAGTGTATGCAACTGGTAAAAGAAAGACTGCAATAGCAAAAGTGTGGCTAAAAGCTGGCAGCGGAAAGCTATCAATAAATGGACTTACTCTTGATGAGTGGCTAGGTGGACATGAAGCTATAAAGATGGTAGTAAAACAACCTCTAAACCTCACTAGACAAGAGAGTAGTGTTGATATTGAGGCAAAAACTTTGGGTGGGGGCTATTCTGCTCAGGCTGAAGCACTAAGACATGGAATAACAAAAGCACTATGTACTTTTGATCCTACTTTTAGAGCGACTCTAAAACCTCATGGTCTCTTAACAAGAGACAGTAGGGTTGTTGAGAGAAAAAAATATGGGAAGAGAAAAGCAAGAAGATCTCCTCAGTTCTCAAAAAGATAATATTTTTGTATTTTGGGCTCTCCGCCCAAAATAGACTTATCTCTTACTCTAGCTTCAGATAAACAAACTAAAAGGTCTTTTTTTGATAATACTATTTGATTTAGATGGAACTCTTATAGATTCCACAGATGCGGTTTATGAGTCATTTTGTGTAGCATTTGAGAATTTTGGTGATGAAAAAGTAGAAAAAAAAAGCGTCACATCTCTCATAGGACATCCTCTTGATATAATGTTTGCAAAACTAGGTGTTGAAGATCAAAAAATAGATGAGTATGTCAATATATACAAAGGACACTATAGAGGTATAGCAAGTGAGAAAACTACACTTCTAGATGGAGCCAAAGAGGCTGTTGAGTTAGCCTCTACTTTTGCTAGGTTGGGAGTTGTGACCACTAAAACTGCAAGATATTCAAAAGAGATATTGGAACATTTAGGAATTGGAAAATATTTTGAGGTCTTAATAGGCAGAGAAAATGTGATAAATCCTAAGCCCCATCCCGAACCAATACTAAAAGCCCTAAATTTTTTTGGAGGTTATCAAAAAGCTTGGATGATAGGTGATACATGCATGGATGTGCAATCTGCCCTTGAAGCAAAAATAGAGCATATTGCTCTAACCTGTGGCTATGCAAACAAGGAAGATTTAGAAAAGTGTGCAAAAGTGATTAAAAAAGATGCAATAGAAGCCATAAAATATTTGAAATGCGTAATATAATTATAATCTATCTTTCTAATTAAAATTAACCTATATAAAAAGAAACTTTTAAGTACCCTTTTCCTAAAATAAGTTCGCTTTAAATTCAACAAAAGAATTAGGAGAAATTATGACAGAGATAAGGTGGCACTCCCGAGCAGGTCAAGGTGCAGTTACCGGTGCAAAAGGACTGGCAGATGTAATAGCAGGAACTGGAAAAGAGGTTCAAGCTTTTGCATTTTATGGATCAGCCAAAAGAGGTGCTGCAATGACTGCCTACAATAGGATTGATGATAAACCCATCAGAAATCACGAGAAGTATATGAGACCAGATTTTGTTTTTGTAATAGATCCAGGTCTTACATATATAGCAGATATTTGTCTAAACGAAAAAGATGATACAAAGTACATCATAACTACTCACCTAAGCAAAGAGGAGCTTCTCAAGAGTAAGCCTGAGCTAGAAGGTAAAAGTGTACATGTTTTAGACTGTATAAAAATATCTCAAGAGACTATTGGAAAACCTATTCCAAACGCTCCTATGCTTGGTGCATATATAAAAGTTTCTGGTGTCCTTGAGATTGACTACTTTTTAGATTCTTTTAAAAAGGTTCTAGGGAAGAAGCTACCTCAAAAGATTATTGATGCAAACATGGTGGCAATCAAGCGTGCATACGATGAAGTTAACTAAAGGAGAATAGATGGAACTAAGAGGATGGGATGAATTTGAGATAGGCTCTGTTCTTTTCTCGTTTAATGAGAAGGTAGAGAATATTCCAAATGTTCAGCAGGAGGATAGAAGTTACTCAGAAAACAACTCGTTTCAAGCTAGTGTTGCACACTGGAGAGTAGAGAAGCCAATTTTCAATGTAGATCACTGTATTGATTGCTTTTTTTGCTGGATATATTGTCCAGATAGCTCTATCTTGGCTAGAGAAAAAGAGGTAGAGAAAAAGGGTGAAAAGATTATGGAGCAATCAATGGTTGGAATAGATTATGTCCACTGTAAGGGTTGCGGAGTGTGTTCAAGTGTCTGTCCTACAGATCCTAAATCTCTTTTGATGGTTGATGAACATGACGAGGAAGAGAGAGTATTGGCTAACTGGCCTAAAAAAGAAGGTAAGGAAAAATAATGGCTGAAAAGATGGAATTGCATGAAGTAGAAGTTTGGGATGGTAATATGGCTGCATCTCATGCGTTAAGACAAGCTCAAGTAGATGTGGTTGCTGCTTATCCTATTACACCTTCTACGCCAATTGTTCAAAACTATAGTCAGTTTTTGGCTGATGGTCAAGTAGATGGTGAGTTTGTAATGGTAGAATCTGAGCATGCTGCCATGAGTGGATGTGTTGGTGCTGCAGCAGCTGGTGGAAGAGTTGCCACAGCTACTAGCTCACAGGGCTTTGCTTTGATGTCTGAGGTTTTATATCAAGCGGCTGGCATGAGATTACCTATTGTTTTGTGTGTTGTAAATAGAGCTCTTGCTTCTCCTTTGAATGTAAATGGGGATCACTCAGATATGTATATGGGTAGAGATGCAGGTTGGATAAATTTATGTTCATATAATCCTCAAGAGGCTTACGATCTTACTTTGATGTCTTTTAAAATTGGTGAAGATTTAGATGTTAGATTGCCAGTGATGATGCATCAAGATGGTTTTATATGTTCTCATACTGCACAATCTGTAAGAGCACTAGATGATGATAGTGCCTATAAATTTGTGGGTGACTATATACCAAAAAACCCTATGCTTGATTTTGAAAAGCCTGTAACTTATGGCTCTCAAACTGAAGAGGATTGGCACTTTGAGCATAAGGCAAGACAGCACAATGATCATATGAACTCATTTCCTGTTATAGAGAGAGTTTTTAAAGAGTTCAAAGAGTTGACTGGAAGAGAATACAATCTTGTAGAGAAATACCATATGGACGATGCTGAGATAGCTTTGGTTGCTCTAGGAACAACTGTAGAATCTGCTATACTTACTGCAGAAGAGCTTAGAAAAGAGGGGATAAAAGCTGGAGTTGTCTCTTTAAGAGTACTAAGACCTTTTCCTTTTATTCAAATAGCAGAAGCACTCAAAGGAGTAAAAGCTGTAGCAACTCTTGATAGAAGTTTGCCAGGTGGTGCACTTGGAATGTTGTACAATGAGATAACAGCATCTCTCTATCATAGTGAACATAGACCTTTGGTTACAAACTATATATATGGTTTAGGTGGAAGAGATATGACAATAGGTCATCTAAAAGAGGTTTTCAAAGAGACAAAAGCCAATGCAGATGCTGGTAAGCTAACTGTCCCAATTCAACAATTCATCGGTCTTAGAGGACCTAAGTTGACATTCTACTAGGCAATAAGGATATTATATGAGCAAAGAGATAAAAAATTTAAAAGAGTATTCAAAGGCTGCTGAGAGGTTTGAGGGTGCCCACCTGCTCTGTCCAGGCTGTGCACATAGTATGATTGTTAGAGAGGCAATCAATGCTACAGATTCTGAACTAGTTATATCTTCTGGCACAGGATGTCTAGAGGTTTCAACTGCAGTTTATCCATATACTTCATGGGATGTACCTTGGATTCATATAGGCTTTGAAAACGCTTCAACTGCTGTTGCAGGGGCTGAAGCAATGTACAAAGCATTAAAGAGAAAAAATAGACTTTACCAACCAGAAAGAGATGTAAAATTTCTAGCAATTTCTGGTGATGGTGCTACTTATGATATTGGATTCCAGTTTATAAGCGGATGTTTTGAGAGAGGACATGATATGATGTATATCTGTCTTGATAATGAAGTTTACGCAAATACTGGAGGTCAGAGAAGTTCATCTACTCCAATTGGAGCTAGCACTACAACATCTCCAAGTGGTAGAGTTAGCTATGGAAAAAAAGAGAAAAAGAAAGATATCGTTCAGATTATGGCAGCTCATGGATCTCCTTATGTTGCACAAGTTGCACCAAATAAATGGAAAGACATGGTTAAAAAACTAAAAAAAGGTTTTGATGCTGGAGGTCCTGTTTTTATTAATGCTATGAGTGCTTGTACAACTGAGTGGAAATTTGATCCAAGTGACACTATTGATGTTAGTGATGTAGCTGTTGATGCCCTTGTTTTTCCTCTTTATGAGATAGAGAATGGAACTAAACTAACAATAACATATAGACCAAAAAATGTTCTTCCTATCAAGGATTATTTAGGACTTCAGGGTAGATTTAAACACCTCATGAAAAAAGAGAATGCACACATAGTAGAGCAGTGGCAAAAAGATGTAGATGCCAAATGGGAATATCTACAAAGAAGAGAAGAGGCAGGAGTTTAGTCTCCCCCTCTTTTTTTATCACATTATTTTATAGGAGATTTTATGCCATTATTAGATTCGTTTAAAGTGGATCACACAAAGATGAGTGCACCTGCTTTGAGGGTTGCTAAGACCATGAAGACAAAAAATGGAGATGTGATAACTGTTTATGATATGAGATTTTGTAAACCAAATAGAGATCAGATTACTGAGAAAGGAATCCATACTCTAGAGCATCTTTTTGCTGGATTTATTAGAGAGCATCTAGATGATGGCTCAGTTGAGATAATTGACTGCTCACCTATGGGCTGTAGGACAGGATTTTATATGAGCACTATTGGCTCTCCACAAGAAGAGAAAGTGATAGAGGCATGGAAAAAATCTATGGAAGATATTGTAAATTTCAAAGATCAAAACAAAATCCCAGAGCTTAATGAGTATCAGTGTGGAACATACAAAATGCACTCATTGGAGCAAGCTCAAGAGACTGCTCAAAAAGTGCTTGATAGAGGTATTGGAGTTATGAGTAATATTGAACTTACACTAAGTGATGAGAAACTAAAAAGCATCGCATAAAACAAATCAAGAAAAAGTAGGTTCCCCCCTACTTAACCTAGCAGGTCTCCCATGATGCCCTCAAACCACAAAGTAGTGGCTTCTCCAGTTATTTGATCTCCTTTTTTTGTGTCTATTGCTTCTACTTTCATTCCATCTTTTGTATTGTAAGTTACACTATGATGTACAACTATACCCTCTTTTGGGTTGGTATTTACCAACGAGTAGCACACATTTCCTGGGAGATTTTTAGCATAATCAAATTTAATGTCTTGGATTCTGCTAGATATTGATTTACCAACTATATAACCACAAGAGCTTGCCATTTGCCCACTTTTTGGAAATGGATACTCTCCTTGTGCATCGCCTAGGACATAGATTCTATCATCACTTGCAGATATATATCCTGGTTCTTTTAGTAGTGCCCATCCATTTCCATCTATTTTTATATCTGCTATCTCAATAAGTTTTGAAGCTACATGCGAAGGGTTTATGTTTGCAGCCCCAAAATCTATCTCTTTTTTGACAAAGTCAAGAGCTTTTTTATCAAACATTTCATATTTTACACTGTTTTTGTTCAGATCTATATCATATATTTTTGATGATGGTACATAATCTATATAGTCACTATACAACTCTTTGAAAGAGCGTAAAAAACCATGAGGTTTTGCAGCTGGTGAAGTCCTAGAATCTAGAAGTAAAATTTTCCCATCTATGTTATTATTTTTAAGATAGCTTGCAATCATACATGCTCTCTCATAAGGAGCGGGTGGGCATCTATAGGTTCCACTAGGTACATTCATCACAAAAGTTCCACCCTTAAAATTTTCTAAAGATTTTTTTAGAAAAATATGCTCTCCATTGGCTTTAAATGCAGGTGGAAATCTCTTATAGCACTCCTCTTGTTTCTCCTTATCGCTAAAAAGCGTATTGTAGTTATAATCAATCCCTGGTGATAGTACCAAATAGTCATACTCAATATCACCTATGGTACTCTCTACTCTTCTATTTTTTTTATCAATCCCAAGCACTTCTGCATTTTTTACTTCATATCCATACTTTAAGGATGGGGTAAAGTAGTCATATACTAATTTTTGATAAGTAGCACCCTCTACCTCCCCAAGCCAAGCATTACTATAAGGACAAGAGAAAAATTCAACTCTTTTTTCTATAACTATAATTTCAACATCAACATCTGAGGTAGCTAGAGATTTTGCTACGCTTAGTCCTCCAAATCCACCTCCACATATCACAACTCTCTTTTTCTTTCCT
Source organism: Campylobacterales bacterium (assembly GCA_011390245.1). Classification (GTDB taxonomy): domain Bacteria; phylum Campylobacterota; class Campylobacteria; order Campylobacterales; family JAABSR01; genus JAABSR01. The sequence goes on along the minus strand of JAABSR010000001.1, from coordinate 38,528 downwards.
TTTTTGATAAAAGGAGCATCTCTTTTTATATCTTCTTTGCTTAATGAGCAACCACCAAATGTAGCTGTTACTCCAAGCAATGCAGTAGCTTTAATGATATCCCTTCTTGTAATGCTGCTATCTTTTTTCATTTTAATCTCCTAGCGTTGATTGATTAATTTTTATTACTCAAACTCAAAACTGCCACAAATTGGTATATTGCCTGTATCGTTTGCATAGTGCCTTACAAAAGCTTCCATGTGATTCTTGATACTTTTGTCAAATTTTTCACTATATAGTAACTCTTTTAGGTCGCTATTTTCATTTACTAGATATTCTTTAAACTCTCTTGCATCATCTTCAAACATCTTTGCCCACTCTAGCTCTTTGTGCCTTGCGGTAAATACAACACCATCATATCCAAGTGATTCTCTAAAAAGATGAAAATAGAAAGTTCTCCCTTTTTCATAATCGCCAACTTTTTGTGAATCCACATTTTCATCCGCATATAAAAACATAGATATTATCAATATTAATATTATCTTCAAAATGGCATCCTCCTTTTATGTTTTAACTCTTGGGACTATTATATCTTATGCAAAATTTTAGTACAACCATAAAAAATGGCATCCACCCTTTATGTTTTAACTCTTAGGGCTATTATATCTTATGCAAAATTTTAGTACAATCATAAAAATGAAAATACTTTTAAGGAACTTAACATTATGGTTATAACAAGATTTGCACCAAGCCCTACAGGTTACCTGCATATAGGCGGTCTAAGGACTGCACTTTTTAGCTATCTTTGGGCTAGAAAAAATGGTGGGAGATTTCTTTTAAGAATTGAAGACACTGATTTGGCTAGAAACTCGCAAGAGGCAATGAGAGCAATAGTAGAGGCCTTTGAGTGGGTTGGTTTAGATTTTGATGGAGAAGTTGTATATCAGTCTGCTAGATTTGATATCTACAAAGAGTATATTAGAAAACTTTTAGATGATGGGAAAGCATACTATTGCTACATGAGCAAAGAGGAGCTAGATATCCTAAGAGAGGAGCTCCAAGCAAAAGGTGAGAAACCAAAATATGATAATAGATATAGAGATTTTTATGGAATCCCACCTGAGGGTATAGCTCCAGTTGTGAGAATCAAAGCTCCGCTTGAAGGAATGGTAGAGTTTGAGGATGGCGTGAAGGGAAGAATTGCCATAGATGTAAAAGAGCTTGATGATTTTATTATAGCAAGAAGCGATGGAACTCCAACATATAACTTTGTAGTAGCAATTGATGATGCTCTTATGAATGTAAGTGATGTTATTAGGGGTGATGATCACCTCTCAAACACACCAAAGCAGATAATTATATACAATGCTTTAGGTTTTGAGTTGCCAATGTTTTATCATGTGCCTATGATCTTAAATCCTGATGGCAAAAAGCTCTCAAAAAGAGATGGTGCTACTGATGTTATGGATTATAAAAAAGAGGGATATCTTCCTGAAGCACTACTAAATTTTCTAGTAAGGCTTGGTTGGTCGCATGGAGATCAAGAGATTTTTGATATGAAAGAGATGTGTGAGCTATTTTGTCCAAAAGATATCAACAAATCAGCCTCAGCATACAACCAAGAGAAGCTATTGTGGCTAAATTCTCACTACATAAAAAATTCAAGCAATGATAAGCTGGCTCGTGAGCTAGAGAGATATGAGCTCTTTTTGGCTAGCCATGACAAAAAAGAGATACTGCTAAATAGTGTAAAAGATAGAGCAAAAACTATCAAAGAACTTGCAATAGTTGCAAAAGGAATACTTTATGAACCAAATGAATATGAGCAAAAAAGCTGTGAAAAATTTGCTAAAGATGATGTAATATCAAATCTTGAAGGTATAAAAATCCATCTTGTAGATTCTCTAAAAGCTTTCAATCTGCCAATTGATTATGAGGAGTTACTACATCAATACTTTGAGAAAAAAGAGCTAAAAATCTCTAAATATTTTCAGCCTCTAAGGTTTGCATTGACTGGTTCACCAATGGGGGTATCAGTTTTTGATATTATGTCTATTTTGGGTAAAAATATTACTATTAAGAGGCTGGAGAGTCTTATAGAGAGGCTTAGAGAGGAAAAATAGGTTTTTATTTACTTTGCATTTGTAATTTTTTGATAGGATGTTTTTTTATATTTAATACATGGAGGTTTTTATGATTTTTACAAAATTTTTCAGGTTTTTGGTTGCTCTTTTTGCATTTAGTGCTATCTCTTTAAGTGCTACGGAGTTCAAGCTAGATGTCCCACATACTACTGTTGGCTTTAAGATAAAGCATATGATGATTAGCTACACAAAAGGCTATTTCGATGAGTTTGATGGAGCTATTGATTATGATCTAGAGAAAAGTAAATTTAACAAGCTAGAGGGCATTGTTGATGTTGCTTCAATAGATACAAAAAATCAAAAAAGAGATGATCACTTAAGGGCGGAGGATTTCTTTAATGTAGAGAAGTTTCCAAAGATGAATTTTGTGATGAAAAAGCATGATGGCGATAAAATGGTAGGTGACCTTACGATTAAAGGCATCACAAAAGAGGTAGTTTTTGAGTTAGATTTTGGCGGTGTAGCAAAAGATCCATGGGGAAATACTAGGATGGGATTTACACTTGAGGGAGAGATAGATAGAAAAGATTTTGGTTTGACATGGAGTAAGACGCTAGAGACTGGAGAGTTGCTAGTTGGAGATACTGTAAAAATCACACTAGAAGTAGAGGCTATCAAAGTAGAGGATGTCAAAAAAGATAAATAGCTAAAAAATTAAAATACCCAACAAGAGAATCCCACCTCTTTTTGGGAACTTCACTAAAACTTCACTTTTGTCACCACTAAGAAATATTATGGCACTATTATAATATAAAATTTATAAGACAATATAGGACTTTTGAATATGAATAGAGTTACCTCACCTAGAAGTGTAAATGATTATGTAGTTAGACTAAAAAGTGATAGTAGAAATTTGGATTCGGAAAATAGTATCCTGAGTAAAGAGAATAGTAGGCTCAAAAATGAGCTAGAGTATGCTCTTAAAAGGATGAATACTCTAAAGCAGATGGTAAAAGAACTACAAGATGAGATTGCAGAGAAAAATAAGATAATAGATAACAAAAATAGAGTAATTATAAATATAAATGAAGATATAGAAAAGTTTAGTACAGAGATTGATCTACTTATCAAAGCTTTTGGATTGGATGAAGAGAGGGCTTTAAACTCACTTCCATATATTTTCAAAAATAGAACAATTGGAATCAATAGAGACCTAATGTTTGGTCTAAATATTGATGAGGGTTTTTTGCAATCTAGCTCTATGGATGTAATCAAACACTACCTACATACTATAAATGCAACCAAATACAATACAATACCACTAAAAAATATTATTATAAAAAATAGAAGAGATTTTGTAATGATAGCAAAGGCTCTTATAGAGTATATAAAATTATCATCCAAAGATATATCTTTGATAGAAGGGATTGTTGAAATTCATCCAGAGGATATTTTAAATGAGGTGACTATTGAGTATTTTGCAACATCAAATCTAGATGGTTATATCTCAAGTTTTATAGCAGAATATAATCTTGAGGGAGAGATAAGCTATGAAGAGAAAAGACTTGAAAAAGAGAGAAGTTAACTTTGGAGAGTTTGCCAGCAAAGAAGATTACTAAGTTGAAAGATTTCTCTATACTTTGTGTTGAAGATGAGGATATAGTTAGAGAGACGCTAGTTGATTTTTTGGGTAGAAGATTTAAAGAGGTGATCCCTGCTATTGATGGCGAGGATGGGCTAGAGAAGTTTAAAAAGTACTCTCCTGATTTAGTGGTGAGTGATGTTGTCATGCCAAAGCTTAATGGCTTGAGAATGGCAAAAATGATCAAAGACTTAAATCCAAAGACACCTATAATTATCTCAAGTGCATTTGATAGTAGTGAGCTTTTGCTAGAAGCGATAAATATTGGCATAGATGGGTATGTGGTAAAGCCTATAAATGACAAAAAGCTTGTTTTTCAAATAGACAAAGCTATATTAGCGCTTGATTTTGAGAGGATAAAATCAGATGTAATAGATAAAGAGAATCTTCTAAAAGTTGTCTCTGAGAATTCACCTGCTGGTATTGCACTTTTTAATGAAAATATAACTTATGCAAATAGTGCTTTTACAGATATTTCAGGCTATCGAAATGAAGAGCTCTCTTCGCTTGATTTTATAGAGTTTATCAAAGCAAATAACGAAAGCATGAATAAGGTTAACTCAATCAATGATCTCTCTTCTCTTAAAGAGATAAAGATATCAACTAAAGATGGAGAGATCAAACATATAGAACTAGCCATAAATCCAATAAACTATCAAGGAAACAGAGTCTATGTTTTAAATATTTTGGATATTTCCGCTAGAAAATGGTATGAACTAGAGCTAGAAAATAATAGAAGAAAATTAGAAGAGCTAAATATTGAGCTAAAAGATAAAAACAGAGAGTTAAAAGATCAACTCTATATAGATGAGCTTACATCACTTCCAAATAGATTGAAGCTTTTAAAGGATGCTTTTAGCTCAAAAGATGCAATACTTATGCTTATAAACATCGACTCTTTTAAAGAGATAAATGACTTCTATGGTACTGAATTTGGTGATTATGTTATCAAAGAGGTTGCAAATAAACTAAAAAATCTCTCTTCAGATACTGGTTTTATGTTGTACAAACTTCAAGCTGATGAGTATGCCCTCTTTTGCAACTCATGTGGTAAAGATGATGTTGAGGTTGAAAATATTGCAAAAGATATACATGATAGTGTTGAAAGAAATGCCTTCGTGCAAAAAGGTCAAGAGATTCATGTGGGTGTAACCGTCGGTGTAGCACATGGTAGCTCAAAAGATCTAATGCCAAGAGCTGATATAGCACTTAAAAGAGCAAAAAAGAGTAGAAATCCATTTTTGATGTATGATGATTCAATGATGGCTATTGAAAATTATGAAGAGAATTTCAAGTGGATAAATATGCTAAAAAGTGCTCTTGAAGAGGAGAGGGTAGTATCATTTTTTCAACCAATAATGGATAATAAAAGCATGGAGATAAGCAAGTATGAGTGTTTGGTGAGACTTATTGGTAAAGATGGTGCAATATACTCACCATATCTTTTTTTGGATATATCAAAAAAGTCTCGTCTCTATCAAAAAATAACAAAATTAATGGTAGGTGATGCTTTTGATACATTCAAAGATAGCCCTCACTCTTTTTCTGTAAATCTATCTATAGAGGATATTTTAAATCAAAATAATGTAGATTTTATAGTGGAAAATATAAAAAAATACAACAACTCAAATAGGCTAATTTTTGAAGTATTGGAATCTGAGGGTATTGAGAACTACGAAGAGGTAGCAGAATTTATAAATGTAGTCAAAAGCATGGGTTGCAAAGTTGCTATAGATGATTTTGGTAGTGGATACTCAAATTTTGCACATATACTAAAGCTAAACATAGATTATATAAAAATAGATGCTTCAATTATCAAAAATTCAGATGTGGATGAGAATTCACAGATTATTTCAAAAACAATAGTCAAATTTTCTCAAGAGATGGGTATTAAAACTGTAGCTGAATTTGTGCACTCAAAAGATGTACTAAAGAGTGTCATAGGATTTGGTGTTGACTTTTCACAAGGCTATTTTATAGGTAAGCCAAAAAGAGAAATATCACCAAAAAGTGAGTATTTTAAATTTTAAAGCTCTCTATCCATTATCGTATATTTTATATTTTTTATAGAGAAGCAGTCACGATCTGAAGACTCCTTCTCTATCTTTTTTTCTGATAGAGATAGCTTGATGATTGTGATAACAATCAAAGAGCCAACTATTGCAACAGCAATCTCCATGCATTTTCCTTCTGTGGATTTTAAAGATTACTAGCAAATATTATACCAATGGAATCAATCCCTGTTATTTTTATCTATACTTTTTTCTACCATCTCTTTTCTAAAATATGAAAATACAATCATAAAGAGAATCACAAGAGTTGTGATATATATCCATAGCGGAACTGGCACTGGATCTCCTTTTGCGTATGAGTGTAGCCCACTTAGATAGAAATTTACTCCAAAGTAGGTCATGATAACTGAGCTAAATGATACCAAAGAGGCTACATTGAATATAAACTTATCATTTAGATTTGGCACAAATCTTAGATGTACAACTATAGCATAGACTATTATCGTCACTAACGCCCAAGTCTCTTTTGGATCCCAACCCCAATATCTTCCCCATGATTCATTCGCCCAAACTCCGCCTAGGAAGTTTCCAATTGTTAAAAGCACAAGACCAATAATAAGTGATATCTCATTTATGTAGCTAATCTCTTTTATGCTTTTTGTTATGTTTTCAAAATTTGTCCTATTTCTTATAATATAAAGAAGTAGTGCTATAAAGCCAAGCAACGCACCAAGTCCCAAGAATCCATAGCTTGCTGTTATCATAGATACATGGATTATAAGCCAATATGAGTCTAAAACTGGCACTAGATTTGTGATTTGTGGATCCATCCATGATAGGTGAGCAACAAATAGAGTTAGCCCTGAGAGTACACCAGTTGCAGAAAGTGCAATTGGTGAGTTTCTAACAAATATAAATCCAGCTAAAATAGTAGCCCATGCTATATATATCATAGATTCATAGCCATCACTCCAAGGTGCATGCCCAGAGATATACCATCTAAAGCCCAAACCAATTGTGTGTAGAATAAAACCCAAACCAAAAAGAGCTACACTAATTTTTGAGGCAATTTTTATATTGAATACTGGCTTGATTATGTGAATAATTGAAAGTGTTAAAAGTATCAAACCTACAAACAGATAAAGAGGCATTAAGCGTTCAAAGATGTTTACTTTGTTATATAGAATCTCAGCCTTTATCTTTTTCTCTGAAGGATATACGGATGCACCATAAAACCTCTGATACTTCTCAATAGCTGCTAAAATCTTATCACTATCCTCCCAATTTCCGCTCTCAATAGCACTATCTATTGATTGGAAATATGAGTAGATCATGGTTTGAGTATTTTTGGCATCCTCCTCTTCAAAGCTCTCAAAAGCCTCAATAGGGGCGTACCATTTTTGATTTGGATCATTTGGTTTTGGCAATATCCTAATCAAAGAACCAGTAAAAATCATATATGAGATATTTAATCTCTCATCAACTTTCAAGATATCTTTATCAAGCTTATCTTGCATAGCAGGCCTCTTTCTAGAGGCACTTGAGATTAACTCCTCTAGTTTATAGCTCATCTCACCATCGCTAAAATCAAAAAAATCTACAAATGCTGCTCTGGTATCTTTTTTGTCTAAGCCAAGTAGCTCTTTTAGTTCTGGATGTGATATTTTGATCATCTTTACATTTTGCCAAGCATTTGGTCTGATAACCATACCTAGAAGAATCTCAGATGCCTCTAGTCCAAATATCTCAGTTTGGCCTGAGACTTTGTTTAAAACTTCATGAGCTAATGTATCAATTGGCTTTAATCTTCCACCGCTATCTTGAGTGATAAGATTGCCAAATTTTTTAGCATGCTCTTTATCTATAGATGTGATATCTTTGACTATATTCTCTTCAAGGTTATTTTCATTGGCTTCCAAGGAGGTGCTTGCAAAAACTAAAAATAGAGCCAAAAATAGAGGGGCAGCCCTACTAAAAGAGGAGTATAGTTTTCTTGCTCTACCTTTTGCACTGAAAAGAGCTGCAAACATTCCTAGACCCATCACAAAATATCCAAAATATGTCACCATAGTTCCCCAGAAGTCTTTATTTACTGATAAGATTGTGCCCTGCTCATCAACATCGTATGATGCTTGATAGAATCTATATCCCATATATTCTAGGATATGATTCATGTAGATTCTGTAATCAAATTTTTCCCCATTGACATCATCAATAACACTTACTTCGCTTGCATAAGATGATGGACTCATTGAGCCTGGATACCTCTCTAGTTGAAAATCATTTAGCCTTATAGAAAATGGCAACTCTATGACTTTTGAGCCAAATCCAGCCCTAAAATCCAGCCCATCAAAATCAAAAGATATAAAGCTTGGATATGCACCATTTTTTCCAAAAAATTCAAACTCCTTCTCTTTATCATCACTGCTTAGCTTGAATCTAAAGAGGTCTGGTATATCCATATCTTTTGGATTACCTGCTTTATATATCTTTTCTCCACTTTTTTTGTAGTCTTTAAAAACAAGATTTAGATTATTTGATTGATAGAGTATCTCTTTTTCTAGTTTATGTAGTGTATTATCTTGTAGTTCTCCTTGCTCACCACTCTTTAGGTTGTAGTATCCTATTTTGTATCCTGAACTAAAGTGCAAGGAATCATCTACAACTCTTATGAAAAAATCTGACTGTAGATTTTGCATATCTTCAAATGATATAGATTTTTCACCAAATAGCAGAGATTCCCCTCTCTCTAGTGCAATATCTTTTCTACCGCTATTTCCCAAAGCTAGTGCTAGTGATACTATTTGCTCACCATTATCTATCTCTTTTATATCACTTGTGGCTGATACAATATAATCTACTAGCTCTACTTCATACTCTTTTCCCTCTATCTCAAAATCTCTACTAAAGCTATTGTCAACCAGGGGGGAAGGCAGAAGTGGATGGTTTAGTGTATATCTTTTTTGTTCATTCTCTATTTTTAGCTGAAAGTAACTTTGCATAGAGACCATAGTGTTTGAAGTTTCACCCTCTCTTATGCTCATTGTGCCCTCAAGTCCTGCAAATCTTGTTATCCCAGCACCAACAAAAATAATAATAAATGATAGGTGAAAAAGAAAAATTGGCATCTTCTCTTTTCTATACATCTTATGAGTTTTGATATTTCCTATGAGGTTTATCACCAAAATAAAGAGTAAAAACTCAAACCATTTTGCATTATATATCAAAGCTTTTGCGCTATCTGTTCCATAATCATTCTCAACAAATGTAGCAATAGCAATAGAGATAGCAAAAACAAGAAGTAAAAAAAGTGTAGTTCTCATGGAGAAAAGTATTTTAACAATATTGTTCAATTTAAAAGCCTTTTTTCAGGAGTAGAAGCAGGATTTTATCAAAAAAAATGTAAATAAGAGCTCCTTATATTGTTTAGTTTTCATACATCAGATAAATTTAACTTAAATCCTTTGGATCTTCTATTTTTGATTCCTCTTGATTGGTGTCGGTGTCGGTAAAAATTTTAAATTTTCTATTTTTATTAATCACATCTCTTTTTGTACCTAAATACCACATATAGTTTATTAGGTGGTATGAAGAAAAAGATAGGATAGTTGCAACTATGAATGATCCTGTAAAAAGAGGAACCAATATGTTGTTAAATTGTAAAATCACCCACTCATAGCTGGGATTAAATACAAAAGGCATCTCATCTTTTCCTAAGATTACAACCCCAATTTTGTAACAAAAGTAGTATATAAAAGGCATTGTGAGAGGATTTGTAATCCAGACTAGAGTTAGAGAGATTGCTATATTACCCCTAAAGATAAAGGCAAAAATTGTCGCTATAACCATTTGAAAAGGAAGAGGTATAAATGCCCAAAAGATTCCTATGCTCACGCCTTTTGAGACACTTTTTCTATTTAGATTCCAAAACTCTCTTCTATGCAAGAAATCTCCAAAAATCCTCAAAGAGCTGTGATTTTTAAATTTATGTTGGTTCCTAGATACTTTTTTTGACCACCTTCTAATCATGTTCTATCTATGTTTCTAGACAATACTTGCTAGGATTGTGTATAAGATCTATTTTTTTTCCAACAGATGTAAAATTTCCTCAAAGCTCTTTTCAAATGCACTCAATCCATCTTTTATAAGTTCTTCATAGATTTTATCCATATCTATGCATGTTGAGACTTTTTCAAAAAATTCATCTATTTTTTTAGATTCTGGTAGTTCTTTTATAGTTCTATCATCTTGCTTGAAAAAGGCATCAATAGTATCAAGAGGAGCAGTATTTACAGAGTTTTTGTGAAGCAGCTCAGTAATATAGTAGCTTTTTTCATACTCATCACCCTTTACTCCAGTGCTTGCAAAAAGTGTTCTTATGTTTTTATTCCCAAAATCATTGCACATTTTATATATCTTTTGTGCATTCATTATGCCAAGTTTTCCACCCTCAATCCCATGTTCCTTCAAGGTGCTATCACACTTTCTATCAAACCTGCTCACAAAAACACTTATAACTGCTTTTGGGTTTTTGTAGCATCGTTCAAATCCTTTTTGCATAGATTCTATAGATTTTTTTGCCTGACTTGGTGAAAAAATCAAAGTAGCATTGACATTTATATCTCTACTTATAAGCTCTTCCATGACAGGAAAGCCAGCATCAGTTGCTGGAATCTTTATCATCACATTTTCATATCCGATAAGATCATAAAGCCTTAAAGCCTCAGCGAGTGTTCCATCTATGTCATTGCTCAAAAAAGGGTCAACCTCTATGGAGATAAAGCCATCCTCTCCTTTTTCAAAAAGCGGATACAAAATCTTTGCAGCTCTTTTAATATCTTCTATGGCTAAAGCTTCATATATTTCTTTTGGATTTAGGTTTTTTAGTTCACTCTTTTGAACTGAATATGCTTTAGAATTGGTTATTGCATTTTGAAAAATAGCTGGATTACTTGTAGCACCGTGAATAGAGGCATCTTCGACTAGTTTTTTAAAGTCCCTCTCCAAAAAATCCCTCTCGATAAAATCACACCACAATGAAAATCCAAAATCTCTCAAACCCATATAAATCCTTGCCATATTTTTCTACCATTTTACCTCAAAAAATATTAGAAGATATTTGAAAATGTGTTGTCTAGTTTGTAACCTTTACAATACTTTTATCAATAGACTGATATATTTATGCTTTTATACTTGGAGGTTTCATGGAAGATTTATTGCTAGATTTATTTCAAAGTGCACCATACCCTGTTAGTTTTGTAGCGGGTATTATTACATTTCTTAGTCCATGTGTATTGCCTCTAGTTCCTGCATATCTATCATATATTTCAGGCGTATCAATTGGTGAGTTAAGGGATGAAGAGCACATGAGTGCAAAAGTAAAAAGAAAAATCATAAACTCTTCACTGCTTTTTATAGCTGGGTTTAGCCTAGTTTTTATTCTTCTTGGAGCTGCAGCAGCAACATTTTTGGGTGAGATATTGAGAAATCAGTATGCTGCTATGGTAGCTGGTGTTATTATTGTGATTTTTGGGCTACATGTGATGAATGTTATAAATATTAAGTTTTTAAATTATGAACATAGGGCTGATTTTACTACCTTAGAGCAAAAAGCACAAGGTAAAGCAAAATCATTCCTGCATAAATTTGCTCCATTTTTATTAGGCTTATCTTTTGCACTTGGTTGGACTCCATGTGTTGGCCCTATTTTAGGAGCGATTTTAGCTATGGCATCTTTTGGTGATAATACTGCCCAAGGAACTATTTTGATGACACTTTTTGCTGCAGGACTAGGAGTGCCATTTTTGCTTAGTGCAATCCTCACAAGCAGAGCCATAGGACTTATGAATAGAATAAAAAAACATTTTAAGATCGTAGAGATTGTTTCTGGTCTAATACTAGTCGCAATAGGTATAGTCATAGCAACTGGTGGTCTAGGCATGATGACTGAAGCTCTTATAGATATTGGTATCCAGTAAGGAAAAGAATAAAAGAGAGAATCCAAACGCTATAAAATATATTTAGTTTTGTGTATAGTGATAATTAAGTTGCCTTTAGAGTAAAAGGAAAAATATAAATGCTTAAAAATATATTTTTGATTGTGTTTTTTTTGTTTTTTGGGTTTGAGATTTTGGCGGAGGAAAAAAGAGCTATTACTGTTCATGCACTAAAATATTTTCCACCGCAATATATGCTAGATAGTGATGGTAAGCCTATTGGTTTTGCTATAGATGTCATAGAAGAGGTGGCAAATATAGCAGATTTAAAAATAGAGTATCTTATTTTTGATGATTGGGTGGATTCTAATAGAGCTTTTTTTGATGAAAAGATTGGAGATGTAGTTCCAAATTCTGGTATTACTCAAAAGAGGGCTGAAAATGCGATTTTTTCTATCCCTATAGAGACTATACAGATAAGAATGTTTAAAAGAGCAAACTCAACAGAAATACACACCAAAGAGGATATAGCTGGAGTGAAAGTTGGAGTGGTCAAATTTAATAGTGGCCATACACTTTTAAAAGATCACAATCCTCTGCTATTATCACTTTTTGATACTATAGAAGAGGCATTTAATGCTCTGCTTTCAGCTCAAATAGATGTACTTGTATTTCCAGATGTGCCGGTGCTTTCTATGATTCAAAAAGCTGGCGTAAAAAATCATATTGTCCCTTTTGGAGTGCCGCTTGATGATATAAAAAGGGGAATCCGCATACAAAAAGATGATCCTATTTTAGCAGAAAAGCTAAATGAGGCACTAAAGAAACTACTAGCCTCTCCAAAATATCTAGATATATACAAAAAATGGCATAGCTATGAGCCAAGCTATAGAAATCTAAAACACATAAGAGCAGCAGGTGAGGGAACTTATCCGCCATTTAGTACGACAAATAGTGATGGAGAAGCTGATGGTTTTAGTGTAGAGCTTCTAAAAGAGGCATTAAATGTCATGGGAATTGAGGTAACTTTTAAAGTTGATGCATGGAGTGCCATACAAGATGAACTAGCAAGAGGAGAAATAGATGTTTTACCAGCTGTTGGCAAAACTTCAAAGAGAGAGTTGATTTATGACTTTACAACCCCATATCTGCAGATGTTTGGTGCGGTTGTTGTTAGAAAAGATAATAGCGATATAAAAAATATAGAGGATTTAAAAAATAGAAAAATCATCACAGTAAAAAATAGTAGTGCTGAAAAATTCATAAAAAAAGAGCAAATAAGTGAAAATATAATCTATACAGATATCTATGAAGATGCATTTAAAATGCTCTCAGATGGAGAGGGTGATGCAATCATCGTACAAGAATATGTAGCAAAAGAGCTATTTGAGAAGCTAAAAATAGATAATTTAAAAATATTAGATGTTCAACTATCGCAATTCCGTCAAGACTTTAGTTTTGCAGTTCAAGAAGGAAATGCTGAACTTCTAGCTATTTTAAACGAAGGTCTTGCAAACTTAAAAGCTGATGGGACTTTTGAGAGACTACACAAAAAATGGTTTCCTTACCTATATGAAAAACAGATAGATATGAGGTTTGTTTATGCACTTGTGGCTATTTTGGTGTTTTTACTTGTAGCTCTAATTGTGCTTTGGCGATGGAAAATAGTACTCTCTCATGAAGTAGATAAAAAAACAGATGAACTAAAAAATATGAATAAAACTCTAGCTTTAAGGGTGGAAGATGGAATAAAAAGAGAGCTAAAGCTTGAAAGAGAGAGGCAGGTGCAAGAAGCTATATTGATACAGCAATCAAAAATGGCAGCACTAGGAGAGATGATAGGAGCAATAGCACATCAGTGGAAACAGCCTATCAATATAATATCTCTTTTTGCTCAAAATACACTTGATATGCTGGAATATGATGAGGTGGATATAGAGAAATTCAAGCAAGATGAAAGGCACATAATACAACAAGTGGAGTTTATGGCTCAAACGATAGATGATTTTAAGAACTTTTTTAGTCCAACCAAAGAGGTAAGCTCTTTTGACCCTTATGAAGCCATAAAAATTACACTTCGCATACTTGCAGCTCCCCTTAAAAAAAGAAGTATAGAGGTAACTGTAGATACTGCAAATAACAAAAATGTAGTCGGCTATCCAAATGAGCTCAGGCATGCAATATTTAATATCATAAATAATGCAAAAGATGTCCTAGAAGAGCGTAAAATAAAATCTCCAAAAATAGAGATAAGGTTTGAATCAAAAGATAATATGCAAATAATCTATATCAAAGATAACGGTGGAGGTATCGATTCAGCTCTATTGCCTGATAAATTGTTTGAGCCATATATCACAACAAAAGGCGAAAAAGGGACAGGTGTTGGTCTTCAGATATGTAAAATCGTAATAGAAAAAAACATGAATGGAGAAATATCAGCAAGAAACACTGAAGATGGAGCAGAGTTTATCATAAAGATACCTGTATCAAATAAAGAGTGATAAAATAGTATAGAGTTTGTTTATAGGGGATAAAGTGGCGGAGCGGACGAGGCTCGAACTCGCGACCCCCTGCGTGACAGGCAGGTATTCTAACCAACTGAACTACCGCTCCGTATTGTATTGTGGTGGTCGCTAGTGGACTCGAACCACTGACATCCACCTTGTAAGGGTGGCGCTCTACCAACTGAGCTAAGCGACCTAATATGTTATTAAATAGTGGCGACCCCTAGGGGATTTGAACCCCTGTAGCCACCGTGAAAGGGTGGTATCCTTGGCCACTAGATGAAGGGGTCTTGAATAGTGGTGACCCGTGATGGATTCGAACCATCGGCCCACTCCTTAAAAGGGAGTTGCTCTACCTACTGAGCTAACGGGTCATAAAATAGTTCTTTTTGACACACTATCACGACACTTTTAAAAAGTGAGCTGGAATTATATTTGAAAAATGTTTATATGTCAATACTTTTTTAGAAATTTCTAAAAATTTCTAAAAATATTATAGATTCTTCTATTTCACAATTGCTCCACGATTTATATTCATAATGTTACCTGAAATTTAAAAAAGGAGTTAGAGATGAGAAAAGTAGTTTTAGCTATAATTGTAGCAAGCGGAATGACTTATGGGCTTGGAGCATCAGAAGGTGGGGAACTTTACAAAAAATGTCAAGTTTGCCATGGTGTAAATGCAGAGAAAGTTTATGCTGGCAAAGTGCCTGCTTTGATTGATTTGGATAAAGAGAGTCTTATAAGCAAGCTTCAAGAGTATAAAGATGGAACCCTGAATAATTTTGGCATGGGACCAGTAATGCAAGCCCAAGCAAAAATGAATCTAGCAGATCAAAAAGATTTTGATGCTGTAGTAGAGCATATACTTAGTCTGAAATAACACAAAAGATTATTTTTGTAGTAGTACTTAAAAAAAGGTGGGAATTGCGGTGAAAAATTTTAGCTTATACGCATTTTCTGCTATTTTCCTACTCTTTTTTGTAGGATGTGGCAGTCTTGAAAGTGTAAATGAGATAAACAGAGTCTATCAAGGTACTGTAGTTAAGGCTGAAAATATAAGAATAGCAGATGATGGTGTCTCTACTACTGTAGGCTCTCTTCTTGGAGGTGTAACTGGAGGCGCACTAAGCGAAGGCAATATATGGTACAGCATTGGTGGAGCAGTGCTTGGTGGAGTGTTGGGTAATCAATACGGGGAGAGTTATGGGCAAAGGATCGATATTAAAATCGATGATAGCTATGAGGTTTTGAGTGTAGTGTTGGAAAAATCAAACTACTACTATAACGATAGGATTGCAATATATGTAAATAGTAGTGGCAAAATAATAAAAGATGAAAGGATTTAAATTTTTTAGATATTTTGTTTGTTTTTATCTATTTTTTAAGTTTTCTTGGGCATAATTGCACTCCAATTTTGAGCGTAAAGTGTTTGAAGTTGATTTTTCTATTTCACTATACTTTTCGGGAGTTGGCTGAGTGGTCGAAAGCACCGGTCTTGAAAACCGGCGATGTGAAAGCATCCCAGAGTTCGAATCTCTGACTCCCGGCCACTTTTTTAGCTTTTAAACTAACCTACTGCAATTTTTTCTTATTCCCATGCAACCTTCTAGCTCTAGTAAAAACTCTTTTCTCCAGATTCCTCTTGCGTAGCCACCTATATTTCCACCACTAGCTATTACTCTGTGGCAAGGGATTATTATAGGGATTGGATTCTTGCCATTTGCATTAGCTACAGCACGCCAAGCTTTTGGGTTCTCTATTTTTATTGCCTCCTCTTTGTAAGAGATGGTTTCTCCATAGGGGATATTTTGTAGCTCTTTCCATATTTTTACTTCAAAATCTGTGCCTTGGGGCATAAGTGGCAAATCAAAAGATTCTCTTTTTCGCATAAAGTACTCATTTAGTTGCTTAGCTAGGACATTTAATATCCCATTTTCATTTTGCTCAGCTTCATAATTTTCATCCACAAAAGCTAGTGATAATATAGCTTTTTGGTTAGCTTTGGCAAGCATAGCTCCTATTGGAGTTTGAATAACTTTTTCTCTAATCAAGATTTTTGTCTCAATCTAAACATCTCCTCAAGTATTGCTAAATCCTACTAGACATATAGCAAAGTATAACTTATAAGTATGATGATATACTTATAAAAGATAACAAAAAACACACTAATTGGAGGTAATGCAATGAGTAATGAAAAAAAAAGAGTAAATGAAGAGCCATCTTTGGAACAGATAAGCGACTATAGAAAGCCAATAAGCAATAAAAAGTTGAAATTGATTTTGATTTTTATGGCTGTACTTATTGCTGTATCTCTCTTTTTTAGCTTTATAGGAAAAGGGTAAAAAGTAAAAATGGATGAGGTGATTGTCTGCTTTTGACTTTTATCTCAACCTCTTATGACAGGGCTAAACGCTTTTGTTCCCACTCGTACCACTTGACCTATTTGTAGATTTTGCTTCTCCTGCTCACTTACGACTATCTCTACTAGTTGTTGCCCAATAGATACAATTGCCACAAAGATTACATCTACTTTGATAATATCCAAAAGTTCCCCCTCAAAAGAGAACTTTTGACTCCCATTTGTTTGCAATAATACCTCTTTGGCAATTCCATCTTTTGTGATAGCCCCATGATGCAATACCACCACACGGTTGCTCAATCTATAAATCTCACTTGGATCATGGCTTACCATAATAGTTGTGGTCTTAAACTCTCTATGAAGTGTCAAAATTTCATTTTGAAGTTTTGTTCTCATAGCTGGATCTAGGGCTGAGAGAGGTTCATCCATGAGAAGCAGTTTTGGTCTATTCATCATCGCCCTACAAAGACTCACCCTCTGTTTTTGTCCGCCACTTAGGGTGTATGGAAGACGATTTTTGAGCTTAGAAAGATCTGTGATATCAAGCAAATGTCTGCACAATTCTTTGTCTTTTTCCACATAGAGTAGATTTTGCTCTACACTCATATTTGGAAAAAGTGCATACTCTTGAAATACAAAACCAATACGCCTAAGTTGAGACTTGAGATAGGTTTCTTTATCTTGCCATATCTCATTGCCCACCTTTAAAGTTCCCTCTGCCTCTTCAAGTCCTGCAAGGATTCGCAATAGTGTTGTTTTTCCACTTCCACTTTGCCCTGTTAGTGCTACAAAATCCCCTTGATTTATCTCTAAATCTACTTGTAAGACCATCTCTCCTGCAACACCGTGGAGTTTTTTATTTATATCTATTTTTATCATTACAGTTTAGTTGATATAATCATAAGTAAATTTTCTTTTTGCATTTTTTTCCTTGTTATTTTCTTTTATCCATTGAGCCAGATAGACAAATATGGATCAGTAGGCTTATTGTCATTTGATAGTAAACTTTCAGATCTTAGCTCTTTTGTGAGCTGCGACTTATAAGAGCTACTCATTTGAAGATTCTTTATTTCCATATCTTTACTGCAGTATGCTTTAAAGATAGCTCCTTTATATTTTTTGTGATTGATCTGTTGCCAAATTGATTCAAAATAGGCATTATTGTCATCCAGTATTTTTTCTACTGCTTGGTTAATATGCTCTTTTTCAATAATTTTGCTACTGCTAAAAAGTGCTTTGATATATCCCTCTTGTATGGTTTTTACAAGGTAAAATGGATGAAATTTTGTCACTTCATAAACTCTCTTTATAGCATTTTCACTCAAAGCTTTCTCTTCGACTTTTAGCTCTTTTAGAAACCTATTGCTTGATTCATACTCTAGAACATCAATATTCATCAAGCTAGCAAAATTGAAAAAAGCATTCTCTTTATTTAAAAAAATATCATTTATTACAGAAGTTTGTGAGCCAGCAAAAAGATAGACTACACTTTCATGGGTTTGCATGTAAGAGCGTAGTTTTTTAATAAAATCTTTTCCAAATTTCTCTATATCTCCAAACTCATCGATAAAGACAATCATCTTTTTGGAAAATAGCTTTGCAAAGCTATTGGCAAAGCTAAAGGTTTTTTCTATTTTTTTATTAAGATCACTCTCTTTGCTTATCTCATATCCTATTTTTATCCCCTCAACCTCATAAGACAAAGTAAATTTATTGAGCAAATTAAATATAGACTCTTTTGCATTATGCAAAAAGTTTGTGATTCCTATTGATTTATAGATTGCATTGAGATAGATGTCACAAACCTCCTCTATACTTGTTGCTTCAAATATATCAAGTTTTACTATCAAATATTGATCTTTTAGCTCATCTAGGACTTTATTGGCAAGTGTGGTTTTCCCATATCGTCTTGGAGCTGTGATAACCGTATGTTGTGAAAAGCCAATATAGGCTTTGAGAGTTTGTATCTCTTTTTCTCTACCTATCACCAAAGAACTCAATCCACCTGCATTTAATTTCATCTTTTCCCCATTTATTTAGTAGTTTAACTAAACTATAAACTAACTAAACTTTATATTTAGTTAATCAACTAAACTATATCCCAACTTTTTTCATTTTTCCATTAAAAATATAGACACTTAAAAGCACTACAAAGCTAATAATCAACATAATCGCACTATATACATGTGCCGCTTTATAGTCCATAACTTCCACAAACTCATAGATAGCTACTGATGCTACTTTTGTCTCCCCTGGTATGCTTCCACCTACCATCAAGACTACTCCAAACTCCCCAACAGTATGGGCAAAAGTTACGATGATGGCAGTAAGGAGTGCTGGCTTGATATTTGGCAAGGCTACTTTGATGATAGTTTGAATCTTGCTTTTACCTGCTATGTAACTAGCTTCTAACATATTTTTATTGATAGATTCAAATCCACTTTGCAAAGGCTGCACCATAAAAGGTAAACTATAAAAACAACTTGCTATCACTAAGCCAGTAAAATTAAAAACCAATTTTATCCCAAATGTCTCATCAAAAAACACCCCAATAGGAGAATTATGTGAAAGCGCCACAAGGATATAAAACCCTAAAACTGATGGAGGCAAAACAATTGGTAAAGCGGTGAGTGCTTCAACGATTGGTTTGCTTTTTGATTTTGTTTGACTAAGCCACCAAGCTAGAGGAACACTTAGAACAAAAAGTATAAGTGTCGTAATTCCAGCAAGCTTAAAAGAAAGCCAAAAGGGCTCAAATTCCAAATGTGATAAAATTTCCAACATCACAACACCTTTGCGATGGAGATTTCACTAGCTTTGATTAAAGCGATTACTTTATCACCATCTTGAAGCTCCATTCGCTCCAAAGAGCTATTGGTAATAATAGATTCTAAAATTGTATCTTTGGCAATTTGTACTTTGATACTACACAAAAGTTTTCCTGCGTTTATGGATACTATTTGAGATTCTAGTTGATTGCTATAGCTCAACTCTCCACTGATATTTTTCCCAATAGCTACATGGGATGGTTTTACTTGCAACAAAACTTTAGTTCCCACTTCAACTGAACTATCAAGCTCCAAACTCATCATAGATAAAGCTTGACCCTCAAAGTCAAACTTTACGATATGCAAGCTATCACAATTTTCTATCTTGATAACTTTAGCCTCTATCATGGCACTATATATCCAAACTCTTCCAAAATCTGCTTTGCTTTTGGACTGAGCATAAATGTAAAAAAAGCAGCCACTTCACTATTTTTTTGACCATTTTTAAGTAGTACTATCCCTTGATTGATAGGGGTATAAAGCTTAGAATCTACCTCACTCCAATGGATTCCTTTTTTATACTGGCTCATTTTTGGACTATAAAGAGATGATTTTGCGATAAATCCCATATCTGCAGCGGTTACTGTATAAGAAACAGTTTGTGAGATAGACTCAGCATAGACAAACTTTTTTTCTACCCTATCTAAAAGATTGCTATTTTTTAATGCCTCCAATGTTGCTTTTCCATAAGGTGCGGTATCAGGATTTGCAATCGCTATTTTTTCAATTGATGAATCTGTTACAATATCTATCCCTTTTGAAAAATCTTTTTTACTATCACTTAACATCGCTAAGCCACCTTGAGCATACACAAGTGGTCTTGTCACTGCTATGCCATCACCATATAAAGCCTCAGGATACATCATATTTGCTGCCATAAAAAGCTGGTAGGGAGCACCGTTTTTAATCTGAGCAGTAAGCTTTCCACTACTTCCTAATGTGACTCTTACATCTGTATCTGGATAGAGTTTTTTAAACTCTTTTTTTAGTTCATCTATGGCATAACTTACATTTGCAGCCACGGCTATATTGATACTTCCTGCGTACAAAGAGCTTAAAAATAAAAAACTTCCTAAGATTAATCCCTTCAACATCTTCAATCCTTTTCTTTATATTTTAAAGTATATAACGGTATATTTCAAAAATCAAACCGCCAAAATCACACTGCTTGCAGCGTTATATACTTAAAGAAATAATGAAATTATCAATAGCATTGAACAATATAGGGATTTGGCATTAGATGGATAGAAACTTTTCTAGTATCTCCTCTATCTCTTTTGGATTTGATTTACTTACAAACCCCTCAGCATTTAGCTTTTTTGCCATGTTTCTATTACTATCTCCACTCATAGAGGAGTTTACCACTATAGGAACTTTTGAAGTTCTAGAGTCGTTTTTCATCTGTTTTATCACCTCAAAACCTGAAGCTTCAGGCATCTCAAGATCTGTGATAACAACCCCAATATCTTCTATGTCTATCTTTTGTGAAAATATAAAATCTAAAAGAAGTTTGCCATTTACAAAGTCGTAATGTTTTACTCCAGCTTTATTCAAAATCTTTTGCATCATCTTCATAGCACTAGGAGAATCTTCAGCAAGCAAGACCACTTTTTGACTATCAATGCTATTGATAGTCTCTAGTTCCTGCTCTTTTTCTTGTTCAATCCATGGAAACACATCAACAAGCATTCTCTCAACATCTACAATCTGCATCAAATCGCCATCTATGTATTTAGTATTTCCAACTATTTTGCCAGCTTTAGAGCTCATGCCCATATCGCTTGATTGATTTACTTCAGACCATTTTTTGCTAATAATCCGTTCAGCCTCATAGATGCGGATTCCTACGATAAAATCTGAATAGTCACAAATCATTATCAGTATATCATCACCGTCTATACCATGTTTTGTTAGATCTACAGAGTGATTTGAAGAATCGTAAAAAAACCACTTATGCAAATCAACTAGTGGCATAGTCTCATTTCTAACAGTCACTAGCCCCTCTAGCACTGAGCAGTCATCGTGGTTTACCTTTGTGACTTCGCCTTTATATTTTATAACTTCTCTTACTTTATAGATATTTACAGCATAGTGCTGACCACCATTTTTTAGTTTAAAGCAGAAAAATTGTACTTCGTTGTTTAGATAGAGTTGTGTGGTTTTATCTACATCCATGTTAAATCCATTAAGAAAATTTGTACAATTATACATAATATTGATAAAATTGAGAAAAAATATAGAGGTTTTTATGAAATTTGAAGAGTATAAAGAGTTAATACAGAAGGCCAATCTCTATGCATATCACTACTATACGCTAGATGATCCTATTGTTACTGATGAAGAGTATGACAAAATTTATAAGAGAATAGAGGAGTATGAGAGGGAGCATGAGCCACTAGAATACTCTCCAACGCAAAGAGTAGGGGGTGTTGTCTTAGATAGTTTTGAAAAAGGTGAACATTTTGAGAGGATGTGGAGCTTGGATGATCTTTTCAATCTTGAAGAGCTAAAAAGCTGGTGTGAACGAATCTATAAAAAATATCCCTCTGCTTCATTTTTGTGTGAGCCAAAATTTGATGGTGCATCACTAAATCTCATCTATGAAGATGGCACACTAAAAAAAGCTATCACAAGAGGCGATGGATTGGTTGGAGAAAATGTCACAGAAAATGCCAAAACTATACGCTCTATTCCTTTGCAGATAGAGGAGAAAAATAGGATAGAGATAAGAGGTGAAGTCTTGATAAAAAAAGATGACTTTGAGAATATAAATAAAGAGAGAGCCAAAAAAGAGCAGCCTCTGTTTGCAAATCCTAGAAATGCAGCAGCAGGGAGCTTGAGGCAGTTAAATACAAAAATCACTTCAGAGAGGAAGCTGCTTTTTATCCCTTGGGGCATAGGAGAGAACTCACTTAAAGAATCAAAGCTCTCCAAAAAAATAGAAATGATATACACTTTTGGATTTACAAAACCTCCTATGCTGAAACTTTGTAACAACATAGAAGAGATAGAGGAGTTTTATCATGAGCTAAAAGAGAAGAGACTAGGGATGTCTGTGCTGCTTGATGGAATGGTGATAAAAGTAGATGAGATAGAGATCCAAAAAGAGCTAGGGTTTACGATAAAGTCTCCTAGATTTGCCTCTGCATATAAGTTTCCAGCGGTTGAAAAAGAGGGAAAAATAGTAGGAATCTCATATCAAGTAGGAAGAAGTGGAGTGGTGACTCCAGTAGCAAATCTGGAGCCTATAGATATTGATGGAGCAACAATATCTAGGGCGACATTGCACAATTTTGATGATCTAGGAAGAAAAGATATCCGCATAGGGGATAGTGTGATAATCATAAGAAGTGGGGATGTGATACCTAAAATCATAAAACCCCTAGCTGCCAAAAGAGATGGAAGCGAAAAAGAGATAGAGAAGCCAAAAGAGTGTCCGATATGCCAAAGTGAGCTTCTAGATGAGGGAGCATTGCTAAAATGTCAAAATCTCTCATGTCCAGCTAGAGTTTTAAATAGCATAATCCACTTCGCTAGCAAAAAGGCTCTAAATATTGATGGATTGGGAAAAAATATTATTGAGCTTCTTTTTGAAAAAGAGATCATCAAAGATGTGGTCGATCTTTTTGAAATAAAAAAAGAGAGGCTATTAGAGCTAGAGGGATTCAAAGAGAAAAAGGCACAAAATATTATAGATGCAATAGATGCCTCAAAAAAACTAGAGTGCTGGAGATTTGTCAATGCTTTGGGTATTGAACATATTGGTGAGGGAGCTAGTAAGCAAATCTGCAAAAAGATGGGACTTTTTTGGTTTGAAAAAAATCAAGATGAGTTTGAAAGTATAGAGGGTTTTGGTGTGGAGATGGCTAGATCTCTAACTGAATTTGCAAGGGTAAATAAAGAGAAGATTTTAAAACTTATAGAGATTTTAGAGCCAAAAGAGGTTGAGCTTGAAGAGGTAGATTCTAACTCTTTTTTGAAAGATAAGATAGTTGTAATCACTGGCACTTTAGAGATGAATAGAGATACGCTAAAAGAGATGCTTGAAAAAGCGGGTGCAAAAGTGACAAATTCTGTATCAAAAAAGACAGATATACTCATCTGTGGCGAGAATGCAGGGAGTAAATTAGATAGAGCAAAGGAGCTAGGAGTGAGAATCGTGACAAATGAGGAGTTGGAAAGTTTTATTCTCCCTTAAAACTAATAAATGTAGAATGTCTTAACTGTAAGTATAAAATATAATAGGTGAGGTTTAGCATGGCTGAGAATAGCGAATTGATGAGTAGATTATCTGTCCTTTATATTGAAGATGAAGAGATCACCAGAAAGGCTATAGAGGTTATACTAAAGAGGCGTGTAAAAGAGGTAAGTCTTGCAGCAAATGGCAAAGAGGGCTTGGATGTATTCTTAGAAAAACTCCCAGATGTTGTGATAACTGATATTGAGATGCCTGTGATGAATGGTATAGAGTTGATTGATGAGATAAGAAAAAAAGGTTATGATGTCCCAATAGTTGTCATAACTGCATTTAAAGATGAGAGTCACAAATCAGACAAAGCAGACTATAACCTTGTTAAGCCCCTAAATAAGCAAGATATTTTTGATATCTTAAATGATATCGCTATGAAGATGGAGAGCTAAAATATTAGGTTTGGCTAAGCTCAGCTTTTTTTTCACTTTGATATAACCAGATAAATACTTCGACTACTGCATTGTAGAGTTTTGGTGGGATCTCTTCCCCTATCTCTAGATCGACCAATGAATTTACCAAAGCCTCATTTTGAAATATAGGTATATCAAAGAGTTTTGCCCTCTCTACAATCTTCTGAGCTATCATCCCTTTTCCACTTGCTACAATCTTTGGAGCATTTTGTGCATTTTGCTGATATTTGAGGGCAGCAGCCTTTTTTATATGTTCTAAATCTTTCATCTATAAATCGCCTTTTGAGCAAAGCTCAACAAAGCTACGCTAACACTGGGTTCTCTTTGGCAGAGTGCCCACGGGCAGTAAACCGCCCTTTTATGAAACACTCTGAAGTTTTTATGTATATTTGTGCCAGAGTATTTCAATAGAGTGCACTCATTTTATCTATATCTTCCCACTTTATAGATTCTTTGTTTTCTTTGAAAAGATAGTAGATACTTCTAGTTATCATATCGCTTTCAATATTTACCCTTCTTCCTACCTTGTAGTCATCAAAAAGAGTAGATTTTAGAGTAAGAGGAATGATTGTCAATCTTATACAATCAGCCAAAAGTTCATTTATTGTTAGGCTAACACCATCAATTGCCACACTCCCTTTTGGGATCATAAACCTTCTATGCTCTTTTGGAATCTCTATATAAAAATCAACTCCTACACCTCTTTTTTCTATTTTCGAGATTTTGCCAACACAATCTATGTGCCCTTGAATTAGATGCCCCTCAACTCTATCACTAAGTCTCATGGCTGGCTCAATATGGACTAGATTTTTTATATTTTCAATCGCTACTATATCTTTGCTCTCACTGCTTAACTCAACCTCAAAACCATCACTAAAGATTTTAGTAGCACTTAGACATGCTCCATTTATAGCTATAGAATCCCCAACATTTGCTCTATGTTTGCATGAGATTTTAAGTCTTGAGTTCTCAAATTTTTCTACTTTTCCAAATTCTCTAATAAGTCCTGTAAACATAGCTTCCTCTAAATATTTTTCTAAATTGTATCAAAAAGCTAATCTCTTAACCAATCATTTTTTGATAAAATCTAAAAAAATTATATAAAGAGATAAGAAAGTGGAAATATTTGGCTCAAAAATTGCTGAGATAGAGATAGAGATAGATCTCTACATGAAAGAATTAAAATTGCTTGAAAACAAAATAGCAACTCTTAAGAGTGAAAAGAAGACCCCAAAGTCTCATCTAGTACTACAAGAGATTGTAGAGGATGCAAAAGAGGCTATAAGAAAACATTCAGAAGAGCTAGAGGATATAAATTTTACTTACGAACAGAGGATTATATCTTTAAATAAAGAGAGGTAGTTTTGATTATTGATACGCACTGTCATCTTGATTTTGATAGCTTTGAAGAGGACTTGGATGATGTCCTTTTGAATGCAAATAAAAATGGAGTAGAGAAGTTTATAATACCAGGAGCAAATCCAAAAACACTAAAAAGAGCCATAGAGATAAGTCAAAGGTATGAAAATGTCTATTTTGCAGTTGGAATCCATCCAAGTGATGCCAGAAACTTTAGTAGTGAGCTTTTTGAAGAGAATCTAAACCACCCAAAATGTGTAGCAGTTGGTGAATGTGGACTTGATTACTATAGGCTTCCAAAAGATGAAGAGGAGATAGATAAAGAAAAAAGAATCCAAAAAGAGGTCTTTTTCAAGCAAATAGAGATAGCAAAAAAATATAGTAAACCTCTAATAGTGCATATAAGAGATGCAAGTAGAGATAGCAAAGAGATGCTAATAAAATATGAAGCAAAAAAAGTAGGCGGTATTTTACACTGTTACAACGCAGATGAGGAGCTTCTCTCTTTAGCAAAAGATGACTTCTATTTTGGAATAGGTGGAGTTTTGACATTTAAAAATGCCAAAAAAATTGTAAATGTTTTGCCAAAGATTCCACTAGATAGAGTTGTGGTTGAGACAGATTCTCCATTTCTAACACCTCATCCTCATAGGGGAGAGAGGAATGAGCCAAAATATACCACTTTGATCATAGAGAAGATTTGTGAGATTTTAGATAAGAGCTATGATGAGGTGGCAAGGATAAGCACAAAAAATGCAAAAAAAGTCTTTAAAGAGATATAAAAGCCAATTTAAGCTAGGATTAAAGCTTTAAAATGAAATACTCATGTTTATAGGATAGCGACTTGAAAAAGCTAATAATATTTATATTTTTAACATTTAATCTTTATGCCTCTTTGACTACATACAACTACAATGATAGAGACTTAGAAGTACTAAAATCTTTTGATGTTGATAAGAACTTTATACATGATAAAAACTTCCTAGATATGAAAAGATCTGTGATAGCAGGATACCAAAAAGATAGACTATTTCAGAAGTTTGATGAGGGGTATCTATTTGTTCCAATACTAAAAGATATGATAAGCGAGGCTGGAATCCCACCTGAATTTTTATATCTAGCAATGGTAGAGTCTGAGTTTAATGTAAGAGCATACTCTATAAAAAGTGCAGCTGGATTGTGGCAATTTATGCCAGCTACTGCTAGGCTTTTTGGATTGAAAATAAACACCTATGTGGATGAGAGAAGAGATCCGATAAAATCAACATGGGCAGCTATAAACTATCTTCAAGATCTTTATGGGAGATATGGCAAATGGTATCTAGCTGCTATTGCTTACAACTGCGGACCTGGTAGATTAAATAGTGCAATCAAAAGAGCTGGAAGTGATGATTTGAGCATACTGCTTGATACAAATAAGAGATATATTCCACGAGAGAGCAGGAATTATATAAGAAAAATATTATCAGTTTCTATGGCATTTAACTCAGTTGATTTGATGGTAGGAAGCGATTTTGGATATTTTCTAAATAGAGGTGCTGGATATCCTGTCTCTACTATCAAAGTAAAGGGCGGTACTCATCTAAGCTCTGTAGCAAAGTCTATGAATATGAGCATAGATGATTTGAAAAAATATAATAGACATCTAAGATATGATTTTATTCAACCTAGAGTGGAGGAGTATGATATCTATGTACCTTATGAGAAGCTTGCATTTTTCAAAGAGAACTATACCCATACTCAAAATTCACTAGAGAATGTATTTGAGGTGCATATCGTACGGAGCGGTGATACACTAAGTGGAATTGGCAATAGATATGGCGTCTCTTGGCGACTTATAAAAGATACAAATAACCTAAAGAGCAATTTTTTGAGATTAAACCAAAAGCTAATAATCCCAATAACAAAGACACTAACAACAGCCAAGCAAAGTGGCACAAAATATAGTAGCTATGTAATAAAAAGTGGTGATACAATCTACTCTATAGCTAGAAAATTTAGAAGTTCAGTAGAGAAGATAAAAAAATACAATAATCTAGATAGCAATATTATACAACCTGGAGATAAAATTGTCATACCTAATTAGATATATCTTTATCCTTTTAGTTCCATTTCTCTTTAGTGGATGTTTTGGGCTTTTTTTTGGGAGTGACACAAGAGAGTATTCACAATTTGAAGTAGAAGAGGGAAGAGTAGATAGAGATAACGAGATAAGAGATAGTGAAGCTATCCATAGAGCTACCATGAGACCATATCAGGTTTTTGGAAAATGGTACTATCCTACCATGGTAAATGTAGGCGATAGATTTGAGGGTATAGCTAGCTGGTATGGACCAAAATTTCATGGCAAAAAGACCTCAAATGGTGAAATCTACTCAATGTACAAAAGAACAGCTGCACATAAAACACTACCTATGAACACAATGGTAAGGGTTCAAAATCTAGAAAATGGCAAAGTAACAGTAGTCAGAATCAACGATAGAGGACCATTTGTAGCAGATAGGATTATTGATCTTTCTAATACATCTGCTAGAGAGATAGATATGGTCCAAAAGGGAACAGCAAGGGTAAAAATAGAAATCTTAGGTTTTAAAGGAACTATATCTACACTAGTTGATAAAAGTGGTGATAAGATAGAGAAAAAAGAGAGAACAACTCAAGATATGGGAGAGGGTGGCGTAGGAGCACTTGATGGTAGAGTTGATATAGGCGAACAAGATATCCCTCTCTCACCTCCTCCTGTAGTATCTCCAATAGAGATACCAACTGATAGTTTTGAAAGTGATAAAAATATTGAGAGATCTAGAGATGATGATGGAAATGTAAATTCATATATGATAGAGGGCTTTTATGTGCAAATTGGGGCATTTAGGCTTGAAGATGGTGCAAAAAGATTTGCAGCAAAGCAGAATATTGACAGATATGATGTAAAGATTAAAAAATATGATAGTGAAGATGGAGAGATAAATAGAGTCTTAGTTGGAGAGTTCAAAAGTGAAAATGAAGCAAAAGACTTCATAGAGAAGAGTAAATACATGGGAGCATTTATCTTCAGGGAGAGCAATTGATACAAAAAAGAAGAGAGACAAAAGAGACAAAAATAGAGCTAGAGCTAGAGCTATATGGAAGTGGAAAGTCAAAAATAGATAGTGGTATAGGGTTTTTTGACCATATGCTAGAGAGCTTTTCAAAACATTCACTTATAGATATAAACCTCAACTGTAGCGGCGATACTCATGTAGATTTTCACCATAGCGTAGAAGATGTGGGCATTGTGTTAGGAGATGCACTTAGGGAGGCTATATATCCAATATCTTCTATTGAGAGATTTGGCAACGCCTCTGTGGTTATGGATGAGGCTTGTATTGAGTGTGATCTTGATATATCAAATAGAGCATATCTTCAAATAGAGCTAGATGTTGATGGAAAGATTGGAGAGTTTGATGTAGAGCTGACTGAGGAGTTTTTTAGGGCTTTAGTTTTTAGGGCTGGAATTAGTACACATATCATCAAAAAAAGAGGTAAAAATAGACATCATATTGTAGAGGCTGCTTTTAAAGCATTTGCAGTTGCTCTAAGGAGAGCTTTGGAGCACAACAAGAGAGTAGAGATTCCAAGTACAAAAGGTGTGTTATGATTGAGTTAATTGCTATTGATGTAGATGGAACTTTGACAGATGGGAAGATCATATATAGTGATAGTGGAGATGAGCTAAAGGGATTTAGCGTAAAAGATGGCCTAGCTATCTCTACTTGGATTAAGATGGGGAAAAAGGTTGCATTTATAACTGGAAGAGAATCCAAAATAGTAGAGAGAAGGGCAAAAGAGCTAAATGTAACATATCTCTATCAAAACTGCAAAGATAAAGGTGCTAAGCTAAAAGAGATAGCAAAAAATGAGGGACTCTCTTTAAGTCAAATAGCAGCAGTTGGGGATGATTTAAATGATCTCTCAATGTTAAAAGTAGCGATGCTCTCATTTGCTCCAAAAGATTGCTCAAATGCAATAAAGCCCTATGTTTCAAATATGCTTACAAAAAATGGCGGCGATGGGGCAATTAGAGAGATGATTGAGTATATTTTAAAAAATGATAATATTGAGGAGCAATTTATTGCGTTATGGCAATAGGGCTACTCTATTTTTTACTCTCTCCCTTGCAGTAAGCCTTCTTTTTGCTATTTTTTTAGACCCTAAAAGTGAAAGATTTAGCTATGCTTCAAAAGATAGTGCTATTTTGGTTTTGGATGATTTAAAATATTATAATATCAAAGAGGATAGAGTAGAGCTTGTGATTGAAGCAAAAAGGGCTTATAGGTTTTTGGACAAGGATGTAGCAGAAGAGATTAAGATATTTAGAGATTCTTCACAAAAAGAGGAGGCTAGTGCCTCTACTTTAGTGTATAAAAATAGCAATTTATATCTAAATGGAGAGGCAAAATATAGCAGAGAGGATGGGCTAAAAGCTCAATTTGAAAATGGTGTTTATGATACAAAAAACTCCAAATTTTTTACAAACTCCAAATTTACAATTAGCTCAAAAGAGTATATCGCTAGAGGTGATTATATGATTTTTGATAGGAAAAATTCAGAAGTTGAGATAAAAAATATAGATATAAAATATAGATTTTAAGAGGAAATATGAGATACATCATTTTTTTAATATTTGCAACACTTTTGAGTGCAAAAGATGAAATAGAGATCAGTGCTAAAAACTTTGTAGCCAACGAAAAAGATGGAATCTCTATCTTTTCAGGTGATGTGGTGATCTTAAGAGGTCAAGATAAACTAAGCAGCCAAGAGCTAAAAATATATTTTGATAAAGATAAAAAACCAACAAAATATGAAGCCATTGGTGAAGTAAAAATTGACATAGAGATTACAAAAAAGAGATATCTAGGTTCAGCCAATAGGGCAGAATATGATGTGCTAAATGATCTCTATATATTTCAAGGGGATTCTGAAATCTCACAAAAAGAGAGTGAAAATAGAGTAATAGGTGAAAAGATAGTTGTAGATAGAAAAAGTGGCAAAATAAGAGTAGATGGAAAAGATGATAAACCAGTTAAGTTTATCTTCTCTATAGAAGAGTAGAAGTGCTAAATATCGTAGAGGCAAATTTTATAGCTTCGGCTACATCAAACAAAAATGTAATAGCTCCTACTTATGCTGAGGTTGCTTTTTTAGGGCGGAGTAATGTCGGTAAAAGCTCTCTAATAAACGCTCTAGTAAATAGAAAATCCCTAGCAAAAAGCTCTTCAACTCCTGGGAAGACAAGATTGATAAACTTTTTTGATATTATCTATAAAAACAAAGAGGAGAAGTTTAGGACAGTTTTCGTGGACTTACCAGGATTTGGATATGCGAAAGTTTCAAAAACTCAAAAAGAGGAGTGGCAAAAGTCGCTTCTTGAATTTTTAAAGAGCAGAGATTCTATCAAAGTCTATCTCCAGCTTATGGATGCAAGACACCCTTATCAAAATATTGATATTGAGGCAAATAGGCTAATAGATTCTATAAAAAATCAAGATCAGAAGATTATAAAGGTTTTTACCAAATCAGACAAACTAAAAAGATCTGACCTATGTAAACTAGAAGCAAAAGAGAGGGAGAGTATCGTAGTAAGTTTAAATGATAAAAAATCTATCCAAAAACTAAGAGAGGAGATATACTCACACATTTATGGAGAGCTTGGAGAGATAGATGGAGATTGAAATCTCTAAGCCAAATCTTTTGGATATCAAAAAGATGCAAGAGCTTGTATTGCCAGAGGTCGCAAGTGGTGTGATTTTGGAGAGAAGCTCAGATGAGATGGCAAATGCAATAAGATCTTATACAGTAGCAAAAGATAAAAGTGGTCTTATTGTTGGATTTTGTGCACTCCATATTCATACTATAAAGTTAGCAGAAATAAGAAGTTTGATAGTAAAAGGGGAGTATAGAAACCAAAACATAGGTGCAAAAATAGTAGAATCTGCTCTAAATGAGGCAAAATCGCTAAAAGTTGAGGAGATTTTGGTTTTAACCTATGCTAAGGGGTTTTTTGACAAGTTGGGATTTAGCGAAATTAGCAAAGAGCAAATTCCAGATTCTAAAATATGGGTGGACTGTATCAGATGCAAACATTTTCCAATCTGCGAAGAGATAGCTCTTATAAAGAGATTTTAAAACTATCAGCTCTTCTAATAATAATTATTATATATGAAGCATTAAGCGATATACACTACTATCTACCGCCTCTCTTTGGTATAGCTTTTGTAATTTTTTTAAATCTAATAGAGAAGAGAAGATTTCTATTGACTATCCCTATTTTTATATTTTTGCTCTTTTTTGAGGCGAGCAAGGGTTATCTCATGTTGAGTAGTGTCATGTTTTTTCTTCTCTCTTATTGGTTTGTTGTGCCAAAAGTTGAGAATTTTTTAAACTGCAAAAAGTGTCTTATACCAATATATGTTTTTTATGCGTATATAGGATATCACCTATTTTTGATAGCTATACATCTTGTTTTGAGGCTTGACTTGCCTGAGATTCCACTGATTTTGCTCTATTATGTTGCTATTGAGATTCTATTTTTGGTGATGTTGGTTTGAGAATAAAATTTATACTATCTATATTTATTATTATTTGGGCAGTACTTATAATCAGAATCTACTTCCTAACTATTAAATCAAATACATTTTATGAAGAGCTAGCAGAGCGAAATATGGTAAAAACAGAATCGCTAGTGCCAATAAGAGGTCTGATATTAGATAGAAATGGAGAACCTCTTGCTGTAAATAGATTGGGTTTTTCGATATCTCTTCAACCTGCACTAAGTAGTCCAAAAAGGGAAGCTGAGCTAAGAAGTCATCTAGAATCTGTAATAGAATTTTTTCCAAACTTTAAGCTTGAAGAGCTTTTGAAAACATATATAAAAAGGGATTCTCCATACAATCATGACCCAATAAAGATAATAGAGTTTATTCCTTATGAAGATATGCACACTATATATCCAAAAATATTTCAAAATAGATATATAAAAATTGAACCATCAACTACAAGATACTATCCAAATGGAACACTTGCTTCACATGTTATTGGATATGCAGGTAGGGCAAATAGAAAAGATGTAGAGAGCGATAAGATAGCAAAGCTCACTGGGATGAAAGGCAAAAATGGACTTGAGAAAGAGTATGATGACTTTTTAAAAGGTGAGCTTGGATTAAGAAGAGTTAAAGTGACTGCTTTTAATCAAGAGATAGGGGAAATTGAGAGAGTAAATCCAAAAGAGAACAATAATCTAATCTTAGGGCTAGATATTAGAATCCAAAATGTATTAAATAGTGGTTTTGAGGGCAAAAATGGTGCTGCAGTTGTCATGGATGCAAGAAGTGGGGAGATACTAGCCACTGGAAGTTACCCTGAGTATGATATCAATGACTTTGTAACTGGTATCTCTCAAAAAAAGTGGGATGAGCTTATAAACTCTCCATATCATCCATTTACAAATAAGCTAATAAATGGACTCTACCCACCAGGCTCTACTATCAAAATGGGCGTTGCTATGTCCTTTTTGGAACATGGAGCAGTCACTGAAGATGAGGTGCTCTACTGTCCAGAATCTATAACTTTAGGCGATAGAGAGTTTAGAGACTGGAAAAAAGGTGGACATGGAAATACTGATATCATCAAAGCTATCAAAAGAAGTGTAGATGTCTATTTTTATAAACTTAGTCTAAAAACAGGGATAGATAATATCGCAAAAACATTGATAAATATGGGCTTTTCAAAAAAGAGTGGCATTGATCTTCCAAATGAGTTTTATGGAGTAGTGCCAAGTAGTGCGTGGAAGCAAAGAAGATATAATCAACCTTGGTATATGGGTGAAACTGTTGTCTCATCAATAGGGCAGGGGTATTTTTTGGCAACTCCTTTGCAGGTTGCTAGATATACAGCTTTGATGGCTACTGGGAAGCTTCCTAGGCCTCATCTTGTAAAGAATATTGGTGATAGTGAGGTAAAAATAGAGAGTGAAGATGTTTTGAGTGAATTCTTGAAAGAGAAGCTCCCTTTTATTCAAGAAGGCATGAGACAAGTTTGTGAAGAGCAGGGAGGGACTGCTTTTTGGTACACAAGAGAGGCAAAAGTAGATATGGGTTGCAAAACTGGTACTGCACAAGTTGTTGAGATTCCTCAAGGTATTGAGGAGAGGATGGATGAGGAAGATATGGAGTATTTTCACAGATCTCATGCTTGGCTTACAGCTTATGTACCTTTTGAAAATCCAAAATATGTTATAACGACAATGGTGGAGCATGGAGGACATGGGGGAAGTGCTGCAGGTGGTATAATTTCATCTGTTGTAAATAAACTTCTAGAGCTAGGGTATATAGAGAATCCAAAATAAGGAAAAGAGTGATGATTGAAGGAAAAACTATACTAATAACTGGCGGGACAGGAAGTTTTGGCAGAAAATTTGTCAAAACCATACTAGAAAATTTTAAGCCCTCAAAAATTATCATCTACTCACGAGATGAGCTAAAACAATATGAGATGGCTTTAGAGTTTAACCAGAAATGTATGAGATATTTTATAGGTGATGTGAGGGATAAAGAGAGACTTATAAAAGCTATGAATGGAGTTGATATTGTTATCCACGCAGCAGCTCTAAAACATGTCCCAATAGCAGAGTATAACCCTATGGAGTGCATCAAGACAAATATAAATGGAGCACAAAATGTGATAGATGCTTCACTTGAAAATGGTGTATCTAATGTTATCGCACTCTCAACTGATAAGGCCGCTAATCCAATAAATCTCTATGGAGCTACAAAACTAGCAAGTGATAAGCTTTTTGTTGCTGCAAACAACTTCAAGGGTAAAAGTGCTACAAAATTTTCTGTAGTTAGATATGGCAATGTTATAGGTTCAAGAGGTTCAGTTGTTCCATTTTTTAAGAAGATCATTGAAGAGGGTGCAAAAGAGATACCTATCACTGATGAGCGGATGAGTAGATTTTGGATTACACTAGAAGAGAGCGTACTTTTTGTGATAAAGAATCTTGAAAGAATGCAAGGTGGAGAGATTTTTGTCCCTAAAATCCCATCTATGAAGATAGTAGATTTAGCAAGTGCACTAGCTCCAAATACTCCTATTAAAATAATTGGAGTAAGACCTGGGGAGAAGCTTCATGAGGTGATGATTCCTGAAGATGATTCTTATCTTTCTATTGAGTTTAGTGATCATTTTGTCATAACTCCAACTATTCAGTTTCAAACACCAATAAACTATCTCTGTAATGCCATAAAAGAGATAGGAAAACAAGTAGAATCAGGGTTTGAATACTCATCAAAAAACAACAAAGAGTGGCTAGAAAAGAGCGAACTCTTAAGACTTTGCAAGGAGATATAGTAGTGGAGATATTGCTACACAAGAATCTACTAGAGGGGAAAAAAATAGCACTTGGAGTTTCTGGCTCAATATCTATTTATAAGTCTATAGAGATTATTAGGCTTTTGCAAAAATGTGGGGCAACTGTAAAAGTAGTGATGAGCGATAAGGCTTTAGAGTTTATTTCAGCTCTCACTTTTGAAGCAATATCAAAACACAAAGTACTAACTAGTAGCTCTCAAAACTGGCACTCTTCTCATAACCATATAGATTTTTGTAAAAGTTGTGACCTCTTTTTGTTAGCTCCAGCCACTGCAAATACCATAAACAAAATAGCTTCTGGAGTTGCTGATAATATCCTGCTTGAGGTTATTTTGGCAAGAAAAAGCAAGCTTATAATTGCCCCTGCTGCAAATACAAATATGTTAGAAAATAGAATAACTAAAGATAATATTTCAAAACTAAAAGAGAGCGGAACTATTTTTGTAGATACTATAAAAAAAGAGTTAGCATGTGGTGAAGTGGGCAATGGAGCACTAGAAGAGCCTTTGGAGATATTTTATAGAGTTGCTAGAGAGCTTTTGAGCAAAAGTGTTAGCAAAAAAGTGCTCATAAGTGGAGGTGGAAGTAGTGAAAAAATAGATGATGTACGAAGTGTTACAAATAGCTCATCTGGAAAGATGGCAAATGCTTTGGCTATTGCTTCATACCTTAGGGGTGAACATGTTTTATTGATTAGCTCATCTTTTGCCTCAAATCTACCAAAAGGGATAGAAAAGATAAAGTACACCACTTCAAGTGAACTAAAAGAGCATATTGATAGAGAGGTGGAGAATTATGAAATTCTCTTTATGGCAGCAGCGGTAAGTGATTTTGTGCCACAAAAATATGAGGGTAAAATCAAAAAAGAGGAGATAAAAGGTTTTGAGCTAAGGATGGAGAGAAATATAGATATACTAAAATCCATAAAAAGTACAAAGATAAAAAAGATAGGATTCAAAGCAGAATCTGATGAGGTTAACGCCTTCCAATCAGCAAAAAAAATGCTAGAAGAGAAGTCATTAGATGCAGTGTGTCTGAATATTGTAGGCAGAGATATTGGCTTTGGAAGTGATGAAAATAAAATAGATTTTATCACAAATGAAAAAACAGTAAAACTGTCTCAAAAGAGTAAGCTAGAGATATCATTTGATATCTTAAGACTAACACAAGATATATGATTTATGATAAAAAACATAAGTTACGCAGCAAAACTCTACTCGCAACTTGCGACAATGAATGCAGCAAAAGAGTTTAATGCAACTCTTCCAATATCTCTAAAAGTTTTACAAAATATTAATCCACTAAAGTATCTTATGAGAGTTGGAAATGCTACAATTGAGGTAAAATCAAAATCAACTCTAGAGGTAGGCTCAAACTATTGGGCTTTTATGGGCAAAAGTAGTGTGGGTTCGATAATAATCTCAAATCTGCAAAAACAGCCAAAAATATTTGATCTCAAAAATATTCCACTCAAATTTGATGCCAAAATCTTACAAGAGTTTTTTATAGAATCAAAAAAACCTCTTGAATCATACAAGGGTTTTTTGCTTGAGAGATTGAGTGTAGCTCAAAGTAGAGAGGAGTTTTTATTTTTTTCAAATATACTTTTTTCACTAGAGCACAATGTGCTCTCTTTTCCAATGCAGTATGAAAATAGAGACTCATTTTTGCAGTTAAAACAGAGAAAAAAAAAGGGTAAAACACAAGAGGATATAATAGATTTTTATGCAGCATTTTGCAATCTTGGTGCAGTTGAGGGAAGATTGATGTTGGCTCAAGAAGAGGTTTTGCTAGAGATTAAGACACCTTTTTCAAACACAAAAGCACTTCTAGAAGAGAATATTGAATTTTGTGGCGGTGTAGATGAGATCTCTGTACTTTTAGTAAAAAGTGTAGAACCTCTTTATGAGTTTGAGGAGAAGCTGTTGGATTTAAAAGGATAATATTTTGTTAAAACATTTGGCAATAATAATGGATGGAAATGGTAGATGGGCAAAAATGCACAATAAAAGTAGAAGTTTTGGTCATGAAGCAGGTGCAGAGGTTGTCAGAGATATCACAACTTTTTGTGCAAAAACTGAAATAACTCATCTAACTCTTTATGCTTTTAGTACAGAAAACTGGAAAAGACCAAAAAGTGAAGTCACATTTTTGATGAAACTTCTTGAGAAATATCTAAAAAATGAGGAGAAACTATATCTAGAGAATGATATAAAATTTGAGACAATAGGTGATATATCAAAATTTTCTAGCTCTCTTCAAAAGCAGATATCTACCCTAAAAGAGAAAACAAAAGAGAATAGCTCTCTAGTTCAGGTTTTGGCATTAAACTATGGCTCATGGGATGAACTAGTTAGAGCGGTTAGTAAGATAAAAAATCCAAGTGAAGAGGGGATTAGAGAAGCACTAGATAGTGCAAATTTTCCAGATGTGGACTTGATGCTAAGAAGTGGTGGAGAGAAGAGACTTTCAAACTTTCTACTTCTCCAAAGTGCCTATGCAGAGCTCTTTTTTATCGATACACTTTGGCCAGATTTTGGGAGCAAAGAACTCTCTTTGATAATAGAAGAGTTCAAGAAAAGAGAGAGAAGATTTGGGGGAGTATCTTAGAAAAGATAGTTTTTATGTGATAGAAGAAGATTAAACCCTCCATCAATCCCCTCTTCTAGTGAAGTTTCATATCTATTGGAGCTTATCTGAGTGTATATATTTGTAACATCTTGGATGTATATTGATCGATCTTCTTTAAATAACCTCTCTTTATATAGATAATAATGTTACCATAATCGGTTATTTTTTCCTATATTTTAAATAAGGTGTTACAAAATGTCACAATTTCTTTCTGTGAGTATAAAAACAAAAATTATCTTTCTTATTATCATACCTGTTGTTACTGTTGCTTTGATTGGAACATTTGTCTCGCTTGAAAACACAAGATCACATGGCAATCACATGATAGAGGGCTATAAAAATGATTTTATTGCCTCTAAAAAAAGTGAACTAAGATCAAATACCGAGATAGCATTTAAAGCTATAGAGAAATTTTATAACGATTCTAAGCCTGAAAATATTGGTGAGATTCTAAAAACTAGAGGAGATGAGTTCAAATCAAACCTCCTTAATCTATACAATCAAAAAAAAGATGAACTCTCACAAGAGGCACTCAAAAATCTTATTATTGACTATGTAAAATCTTATCGATATGATGATGGAATTGGCTACTTCTGGATAAATGACTTCTATCCAAATATGATAATGCACCCTATAAATCCAGCACTAGATGGAAAAGATTTGAGTGGTTTTAAAGATAAAAACAATAAATATCTTTTCAATGAATTTGTAAATACCTGCAAAAAGAGCGGTTCAGGTGTCGTGACATACAACTGGCCAAACCCAAAAACAAAAAAAGATGAAGATAAAATTAGTTATGTTTTTACATTTGAGCCTTTTGGTTGGATTATCGGGACGGGAGAGTATTTTAGTGTCCTTCAAGAATCTCTACAAGCTAAGGCGAAAGATGTGGTAAAAAATCTTCGATACGGTGAGGATGGCTACTTTTGGATAAATGATTATGATCATGTGATGATAATGCACCCTTTCA
The DNA here is from genome assembly GCA_011390245.1 of Campylobacterales bacterium. Taxonomy (GTDB): domain Bacteria; phylum Campylobacterota; class Campylobacteria; order Campylobacterales; family JAABSR01; genus JAABSR01. The sequence goes on along the minus strand of JAABSR010000001.1, from coordinate 151 downwards.
ATTCTGTACTTGATGGAAAATCTGTAGCCGATACCAAAGATAAGCGGGATAAATTTCTTTTTAGAGAGATGGTTGAAGCGTGCAAAAAAGATGGAGAGGGTTATGTGGACTACTATTGGCCAAAACCAAACTTTGAAGATGCACAGCCAAA